>PMXD01000089.1 GCA_003165895.1 Bacteroidota bacterium
GATTATGCTGTATTCTATAATATTGCCTTTAACGGCATATTAAGTAAAATACACTTTAAAGAAACCGGCCAGACCGAGTTTGACGAAGCTAAGCTGAGCGTAATGTATGGCCAGAAATACCTGGATGTTTTTGAAACCGCCAGGCCCAGCAATATAAAGCACGACTTTAAAGATGAAACTTATCTTACCCTGCGCGATTTTTTGTGGAAAGGGTACGAAACAGATAAGAACAGTTCGGGCCATGCGCTTACCGATGAGGATAAAAGTATTACCCGCGCCCTGCTGGTAAAACTGAGGGTTATCCGCAATTACCATTCGCATATATGGCATAACAACGACGGCCTTAAATTTGATAACAGCCTTCAGATTTTTATTAAGAAAAAGCATGATGATGCTATCAACAGCCTGTATGCAACACACCCTGCCGAGGTGGATGCTTATAAGGAAGAGAGCAAGCAGGCTCATTTATTTAAAGACAACTACATTACCATCGAAGGCCGTGTGTTTTTTCTCAGCTTCTTTTTAACCAGTGGTGAGATGTCTTCTTTTTTGCAGCAGCACAGGGGCAGCAAGCGTACCGATGAATTAAAGTTCCGTATCAAACACATTGTTTACCGCTATTATACCCACCGAGATGGCTCCACGCGGCAGAAATTCAGCCAGGAGGATGATGTATTAAGTTCATTTAGCCCCAACGACCAACAGGATGTTTTAATGGCTCGCCAATCGTTTAAACTGATAACTTATTTAAACGATGTACCGGATAGTGCCAATAACATTGACCTGTATCCGCTTTTTACAGATAGCGGAGAAAGAAAACCTGCCGAAACAGCGCAGGAACTAAAAGCCTTTTGCGACCAGCGGGAATTATTTACAACCATACAGATAACAGATGTAGCCAACAAAAAGGGCGAAATACAAACCGGCGTTCTCAACTTTAGCATCCCTGCTTTAGGCGATACTGCCGTAAGGCTTGGCAGAGGTACCTTCCATAAATTAATTATTGATACCCTGCGCAGGCACGATAATGGAAAATTTGTTTACGATGGCCTTACCTGGTTAATTACTGAGCGCTTAAAGCTGATTGAAGAATTGCAAAAGCTTGATACCCTTCAGCATTTAGATGAAACCTCTGGTATGGCCCAACGCAAATTTTTTGAAGAGTACATGCTGCATAAACTGAACGGCAACCTGTATTTGCAGCAACTAATGCGCGATTGGTTTTACGCATTTGAAAAGGATTTAAAAAAGGAAGGCAAGCTGAGAGATAAATTGGTGCAGGGGTGTATTCAGGACCCAGTGGCCCCCGGTTACTACGATTTTTATTTTGAAGAAGGTGAAAAGCCCCGCAATACTGACCGGTTCAGCGAGTTTGCTGTTAAGTATTTGATAGACTTTAACCTGGCCCCCGATTGGGAATGGATGATGGAAAGCTTTGGCGTGGCTGATAAACATGGCAAAGCCATAAGCGGCAAAAACAAGGCCTTTTTCAGCCACTTTAAGTCGGGCACAGCGTGGCGGTTAAGTGTTACAGATGGTTGTGTAATTGTAAGGCTTAAACGCTTACCCGATTTCAGGTTTCAACTGGGGCACCGGGCTTTAAAAAACCTGCTTATAGCCCATTTTTATCAGAAGGCTAATATTGGAACTTTACTGAATAAACTAACAAAAGATACGCAAAAGATACGCAACGTATTATACAATAAGACCAGCCATACCCTAACCGACCTGGCCTTGCTTGAACGCAAAAACCTGCCGCGCTTTGTGTTACTGACCCTGGGCGATGCCCAAACTGCCGCCGGTGAAACCGTTGAAAATGCAACAGTCGCCACACTCAAAAGAATAAGCAACCTGATTGCCAAACTACGCGATTGGCGCACTAACCACAAAACCATAAGTCGCAACGAAAAGAACCGGATAATTATGGATTGCTACCAGTTGTTTGACTGGAAATACCCGGATACCGGCACTTACAAATTTTTGCGCCGCGATGAATACCAGAACATGAGTATTTATCATTACATGCTTGAGCGGGTGCTGAACCTGAGAGAAGATATAACTTACTTTCAGCAAAAGATACAGGATGCCGAAGATTACGGCAAAAAGAAAAAGTATCAGATGGCCATATTTGACAACAACAAGCAAATTGAACGCACTGAAACTATATTAAGCAAACTTTTAAAGGATGTAAAAAACCGTATACCTGAAGAAGTAAACCAGATACTTGAAAACTCTGAAAGCCTGGACGACCTGCTTAAAAATGCCACTACCGATGCTATTATAAAACTAAGCGAGTGGCAACTGGAACTGGAGAAAGGCAATAATGAATTGTTTGAAGCCGTAAGGCAAAAGCTGGGCATCCCCCAACCGGTACCGGTTGTTAACGAAGCAGTAAAACTGCGCTGGACAGATAAACAAAACGGGCATTTTTTCCATCAGGTGCATCCTGATGTGGTGGTGCATCATTTCTTTAAGGCCGAGCTAAGCAACCCTGCTAACAGTAACAGCAACCAGGGTTTCAGCCTTTCAAAACTAATAAGAGGCGATGAAAGTTATACTGCCGGTTTAAAAAACACGCATTATAATTATAAACCCTACCTGGCCACTTTAAATACCGGTAATGCTACTGAGAAAGCAGTGCTGCATAAAGCTATAAGGTTTAATAATACACAGCTTACCGAAGATGCCCTGTTGTGGAAAGTTGCACAGGTTTACCTAGGCAAAGTAAACCCGGTTGTGAAAAGTGTGTTAGATGCACAACTGAACAAAAGCGGGATACTTAAAATTGAAAACCTGCACGCTACTGAACTGCCGTTGCAGGTTAACATAGGTAACGATACTTTAACGCTTAGCCTGCGGTTTCATCAGTTAGATGATATATTGTTGTTTGCAAGTAAAGCTGCCCTGCAAAAAGCTGCGGCCCATTATTTAAACCGCATAAGCCCTGAAGAACGGGCAGCATTGCTTACAGAACCCANNACGCTGCCGTACAACGAAATGAAACAGGAGATGATGCGCATAAACCACCAGAGCCTGGAATTTGCGCATTATATACTGGATTATGAACGCGGTATTATTGATGCCGCAGATGAAAAAACCTTACCGGCAGAAGAGGAGCCATTTCCGGCAGTGTGTAAACGAGCCCAACTAAGCGATGAGCAAAGTGCCGAACTTATACTACTGCGCAACCACGCCTTCCACAACAAAATACCTATGGGCTGGAATTACACCCAAAAGCGCCAGACCGAATGGCTGCGCAAACTGCTTAACATTACCGAAAAAGAACCCGTAGATTACGAAGCCCTTGCCCGCGAGCAAAAAAAGAACATATAAAACAGGCATAAAAACCTGTTAAACAAAGTGTTTACTTAGGGTATGGTGTGTCCGCCTTTGATTTGNNATTTGAAAGGTATGTGCACCCATTGGTATAGGTTATAATGTAATGAATTAGGTGTGTCCGCCTTTGATTTGAAAGGTATGTGCACCACTATCGGCCCCGGAACCAATGGTACCGGTGGTGTGTCCGCCTTTGATTTGAAAGGTATGTGCACCTATTTTTATATTGTTCCTCCAGCCTTTTCAGGTGTGTCCGCCTTTGATTTG
>PMXD01000144.1 GCA_003165895.1 Bacteroidota bacterium
TTTTATCCCGGACAGTATAGGTTCACAACACTCATTATCCTAACACGCCGGGGCCCAAGGGTTACCATCGCCTCTGCTTCTACCATAAATCCGGGCTGCAAATTAACCCTGAACCGCCGGTACAATGTTATGAGTAACAACTGCATCTCAAACATAGCAAAGTTGCGGCCAATGCACAAGCGCAGCCCTCTTCCAAACGGAAAATACACAAACCGGTCGATATTATTTCTTTTTCTGCCGAAAAAACGTTCCGGTTGCCTAGCTATGTCTGTCGACATGTGGAGCTGGCTCAGTTTTTCTATACTTCGCATAAAGATAAACTGTTGCTGCAACTCCTGCTAAAAACAGGATAACCGAAATTAATTCGCTTTGGCGCAAAGCAAAACCGAATACATGATATAAACCCCTGCCTGAAAGGTCGCGCCATTGCTCAATAGAATACCGCTGAATACCTATTAGTATAGTAAATACTGCAAATAACATACCTGGTTTATAGGTTAAGCGCTTTCTTAAAGCCCACAGGATAAAAAATATAGCCGTGCACATCAAAAACTCATACATAGGAGTAGGATAAACTGCATTGGCTAAAAAGTGACAATGCTCCTCGCTGCAATTGGGGATAATACTGCCCGGGTCGTAATTAATAATATTGTGTTCGTAATGGCTGCTCCATAAAAACTGGGGTACCCAATCGGGCTTAGGATGCAAATTAGCCACGCCCCAATCTCCATCGCCTGCCGATTGACAACCAAGCCTGCCAATGCCATTAGCCAAAATAAAACCCGGCGCTACTGAATCAAAAAAATGGGTAAGGTTAAACTTCTTCCACCGGGCGTAAATAAAAAAGCCTATGCCCGCGCAAATCAATCCCCCATAAATAGATAACCCGCTGAATATGGAACCTACCGGGTCAGACATAAAATTCTGGTAATCCTCCGGGTTTTCGAGAAAGTTAAAAAGGTTTGAACCCAAAACACCCAGCACCAGCGCAATAATCAATAAATCGCCAATGCTGTCTGACGGATAAATCATTATTTTCTTTGTAATTATTTCGCTCAGTTTTTCCTTATTGCGGGCGTAGTAATAATAAAATGCAAGGCCCCCACCACCAGCAAGGCCCCCTACATAACTGCCATAAGTAAAAAACGAAAGGAGTTTTTGAACCAGCGTACCATTCCAGTTTGATACCACATAGGTAAAAAACGGTAACTGCCCTGTGCGCAGCATGTCATGAAAAACGAAAATGCCGGTTATTTTAAAGAACACAATGAACCCAAAAAGGAAGTAAAAAACAGCCTCTGATATCAGCGGCGCTTCACCTATTTTAATTTCGCTCTCAACACCGGTTAATAAACCCAGTGCTTCCCTCCTTTTCATTTCTTTAACCGCCAGCGTAGCGGCTGCAAAAAAACCTACGGCTACAAAAAAACCATAACTATAAAGAGGCAGAAACCTGAAGTCGGCCGCAGGAGACTGGTTAAAGAAAAAATATATCCAATCGGTAATTTTAGGAAAACAACGTAATAGCATGAAGTGTCAGGATTTAATCCGGGGCTAAGGAGCAAAAAAATATTTAGCGAGCCAAACTAATACAATGGAACGCTGATTTATTATGATTTTTATGATTAAAAGGCACTTTGCCTCACCCCTTTGCCTGTCGACATTTCCCCTCTCCTTAGTTCGGCTGTGCTCACTACAAAGTTTTCAAAGCAAAAAGTAGAGGGGAAAACCTCATAATTTAGTTTTGCGCTATACAAAAAAATTACACCAAACTGTTTTGAAACTGATTTAAAGAGCCGTTCACATACCCAAAATCAGACATTTTATCCAGCGAAACAGTTTGTATGGTATTAACCAGTTGCTCATTATAAGGAACTGCAACTTTTACATAATTATCTGTAAAGCCATACATCATTCCCGAATCATTCTCCGATTCGAACAAGGCTTTGCGTTCCGTGTTCAGGTGTTCCGAATAAAATTTATGCCGTTTCTTTTCTGATAAGATTCGAAGCATTTTGTTCCGTTCTTTTCTATCGGCCTGGGGTACTATGGGTTTAATATTTAAAGCCCGGGTATTGGCGCGCTCGCTATAAGTAAATACATGCAGGTACGACACGTCAAGGCCATTGATAAAATCATAGGTCTCTAAAAATTGCTCCTGCGTCTCGCCGGGAAAACCAACTATCACATCTACGCCTATACAGGCATGGGGCATCACACTCTTAATAAACTCAATTCTATCGGCATACAATTTGCGCAGATACTTCCGGCGCATCAGCTTCAAAATCTTATCAGAACCTGATTGCAGCGGGATATGAAAGTGCGGCATAAACTTATCGCTGTTAGCCACAAAGCTTATAATATCATTGGTAAGTAGATTAGGCTCAATAGACGAAATTCGCCATCTTTCTACTTCCTCAATTTTTTCAAGTTGCTGTATCAGTTGAAAGAAGTTTTCATCCGTCCGTTCATTTCCATCGGCAGTTTTGCCAAAGTCGCCGAGGTTTACGCCGGTTAGCACAATTTCCTTAACACCGGTTTGCGCTACTTTACGGGCAGTTTGCAGGGTTTGTTCAATAGTGCCGCTCCGGCTTTTGCCGCGGGCAAGCGGGATGGTGCAGAATGAACAAAAATAATCGCAGCCATCCTGAACTTTCAAAAAACTACGTGTCCTTTCGCCATATGAATAGGCATCAGAATAAAAATTAACATCATTAATATCCCCGGCTATAACCATGGTTCGGCTATCGCTCGCCATCACATTGTCTTCCAGTTGTTGTATGTACTCGTTTATCTTAAATTTTTCGTTGGCGCCCAGCACCATGTTAACGCCCGGTATGTTGGCAATTTCTTCAGGCTTTAACTGTGCATAGCAGCCCACCACAATCACCTTCGCCTCAGGGTTAGTGCGCAACGCCGATCTTACAATCTGCTTTGTTTCCTTGTCTGCGTTTTGAGTTACTGAGCAGGTATTGATAATGTAATAATCAGCCACCTCGCCAAACTCCACCTTCTGAAAGCCATTTTCAACCAAAACCCGCCCAATGGCCGAGGTTTCAGAAAAATTAAGCTTACAGCCAAGGGTATATAAGGCTATTTTGCGGTTGTAATACATAAGGGCTGCGAAAATAACACAAAAATGATGATGCAGGTTGGGCAAACCAAGCTTATCCTGTCCCCTCTCTATCGCTTGCGATGGAGAGGGGTGACGAGCGATAGCGATGTCGGGGTGAGGCCGGGACTTTCAGCTTGACGCCCATCCGCTTTTTTATCGGGAATCCCCACGCAAGCAACCCCAAATTCCCCGGCTTTACACCCTAAATGTGTCAACCCATTTTAGCCATTTTAAAAAATAAACTATTGGTTATCAATAAGATATTTCAAAAAAATGTGTCAACCCTCTATGTTAAAATTAAACCGCCCGCTCCCGCCAATACCAATTGCCCAACATAAAACCTAAAAGGTTTTGTGGATGCGTATCAAATTGTCGTTACTTCTTTTCCCTTATTGCCGTTGGCTTCAGCCAACGGACTGTAATCAAAATCTCTGTTGGCTTTAGCCAAAAGACTCTTTTGGCTAAAGCCGTATTTTTTTGTCATTACAATCCGTCAGCTAAAGCAGACGGCAATAAATGGCTCTCAAAAGAACTAAAGCGACAATTTGTTATGCACCTGGTTTTGTCCTTTTCGGCAAGAACCTGTTTTGAAATGCCTCAATATAAACCACGGTGGTATTCTGCCTTTGGCCCTGGCATCCCCTTTAGGGGACGGGAGGGGCGGGCGCCTGTTCCTAAAACACCCATGCACTATTTAAACCGGCTTCTGACTAAACGCACATTGCCGCCGCTGCCTATTTATTCTTACAGTCCACATAACTGTTTGCAAATCATTTCCAATGGTTTGCGACAATACCGTAGCATCGCATATAAATTCGCTTGCAATGGCAAAAATGGTCCGTATTGGCGTTTTCGGTGTAGGGCATCTGGGCAAGATCCATGTTAAGCTGCTGAAAGAAATTCCCGGTTACGAAATAGTAGGCTTTTTCGATCCGGATGATAACAATGCCGAAAAAGCAATAACAGAGTATGGCATCAAGCGCTTTGATTCGGCTAAAAAACTGATAGAGCAATCTGATGCCATTGATATTGTTTCGCCCACCACCACCCACTTTGCTATTGCCCACGATGCTATTAAAAAATTCAAACACATCTTTATTGAGAAGCCGCTTTCTACCGACCTGGAAGAGGCGAGACAACTGGTATCGCTGGTAGATGAGGCACGCATTAAAGCCATGGTGGGCCATGTTGAAAGGTTTAACCCCGCCATTTTAGGCCTGAACAAAAAAACCATCAAACCCCTTTTTATTGAGGTACACCGCCTGGCCCAGTTTAACCCCCGCGGCACAGACGTTAGCGTAGTGCTTGATTTAATGATTCATGATATTGACATTATCCTTAGCCTGGTAAAAGCCAATGTAAAGAAGATAAGCGCCAGCGGGGTGGCTATCCTTAGCAAATCGCCGGATATTGCCAATGCAAGAATAGAGTTTGATAATGGATGCGTTGCCAATATAACCGCCAGCCGTATTTCTATTAAGAACATGCGCAAAATGAGGATATTTCAACCCGGCGCGTATATCAGCATGGACTTTTTGGCTAAAAAGGCCGACCTGTTTAAAATTGAAGATGTAATGCCCGTAGAAAACGGCCTTCAGCACATTGAAATTGACCTGCCCGATAACACCAAAAAATATATCACCTTCGAAACCACCGAGAAGAAGGATATTAACGCCATTAAAATGGAACTGGAATTGTTCCATAAATCCATTACACAAAATAAACCCGTTCCGGTAAGCGTACTCGATGGTTTTAACGCCATGGACGTAGCCCAGCAAATTCTCGACAAAATAAACCAGCAGCTTATATTGACAAAATAGACTGCTACAAGTTTACACTTAGACGCGGTTAAAAATGCATTTCGCTATACCGTATTCAATGTCGTTAAGTTAAGGAATACCTCTTCCCAAACCCTCTAACTCCCGAAACGGGAGAACCGCAACCCAGAAATACAACNNGCCTTACGCGGGAGCGGTAAAAATTGTATTTAGTTTTAATTTTAAACAGCCTCTTAGCGCATCTTAGTTTTCTTAGTGCCTTAGTGGTAAATTTCTCTTTTCTCTGTAACTGCTAAAACTTTTTACCACATATTTGCAATCTTTTACAGCCGCATACGTTGTATGCCCACATTTTAATTATGAAATTACCTGTTACATTTGTAGTGGTTTTAATCGCTTTTCTGCTTGCAGGCTCGTGTAATAAAGGCCCCACCGGGGGAATACCTTTTTACTTAAAAATGGATACCGCTGTGATTATTGCCCCACCGCATGTTTCAGCTTCATCAAACACCCAGGAAATAGAGGATGTTTGGGTTACAGCCGGGCCAAACAATTTAGGCGCCTATGAATTGCCCTGCCTGTTTCCGGTACTAATGGGGGATTCAGTACAATTTGTTGTAAACCCCGGTGTGTGGCTAAGCGGCCAATCAGGTAGCCCGGTGGTGTATCCTATGATGAACCCGGACGTATTTACTATCGCAGCTACCCCAGGTAAGACCTATACCCATATACCAACTTTTACTTACAAAGCCGCCGATTCGATTACATTTAATGAAGATTTTGAAGTTAGCAGCGACTACAACAGCAATATGATAAGGACCAGCGACAGTGTAAAATACGGCCATGGCTGCGGAAGAATAACTGTTGGGCCCAACGATTCAGCCGTTACTGCCTGCCAGCAAGCGTATCTGGGCGGAGCTGCTCCATATCCGCTAACCCCGGGCCAGGAAATTTGGGTAGAAATGGATTACAAATCGGACATACCGTTTTGGTCGGGAGCAATTGCACATTTTAGTGATGGCTCAACCGACAGTATCCCCTTGCTTCTTATATTACCCCAGGCTAACTGGACGAAAGTTTATATTAAACTAAGCGAAACAGTGGGCAGCGAGGGTGCACTTACTTATAATCTCTTTTTCCAGGGCCTTAACCCATCGGGTTTTGCCGGCGGAAGTGCTTACCTTGATAACATCAGGCTTATCCATTTACTGAATTGAATCTGTGAAATGAAAGAACGTAAAAAAATGGTTGGCTGGTATATTGCAGGCGATTTACTGGCCTCGGCAATTACCTGGTACTGCGTTTTTCTTTTCAGAAAATGTTATATCCAGAAAGAACATTTTAACCTTTTAATTCCTTTCAACGACCTCAATTTTTTTAAGGGGATTGTGGCAGTTCCGCTGTTGTGGTTTGTGTTCCATTATATAACCGGCACCTATACGGACCTTTACAAAAAATCGCGTTTACAGGAGTTGGGCAAAACGTTAATAGTTACCTTTTTTGGCGGCATCATTATTTTCTTTTTGCTTTTGCTGGACGACCGGGTGCGTAATTACCTTGATTACTATTTTACCTTTTCTGTATTGCTGGTATCGCAGTTTCTGTTTACCACTTTTTTCAGGCAGTGGATACTTTTCAGGGCCCGTAAAAATATTGCTACCGGCAAAGTTGGTTTCAACACGCTGATGATTGGCAGCAGCCAGCGCGCGGATGAACTATATGAGGAGTTGAAAAAAGGAGAGAAATCTTTCGGTTTTCACTTTACCGGTTACCTGGAACTAAACGGAAGTGCAGTAAATACGCTTACCACAGAACTAAAAGAACTTGGGCATCTTGATTCATTGGAGCAAGTACTTTCTAAAAACCCCGATATTGAAGAAGTAATTATTGCCATTGAAACATCAGAGCACCACATGCTTAACGATATCATTATCCGGCTGGCCGATAAGAATGTAACCATCAGGATAATACCGGATATGTATGATATACTTTCGCGTACCGTAAAGCTAAACCACGCCATTGGTGAGGCGTTTATTGAAATACCCACGCAGCTTTTAACCGAATGGCAAAAAATAACCAAACGCTGGTTTGATATCATTGCCTCCCTGGGTGCAGTAGTTATTACCCTGCCCATTACCCTGTATGTAGCTATAAGAGTAAAGCTTACCGACGGAGGGCCTGTTTTTTATTTACAGGAACGCCTTGGCCATTACGGAAGTCCATTTTACATCTACAAATTCCGCTCTATGTACAGTGATGCGGAAAAAAACGGGCCTCAGTTAACCCGGGAGAACGACGACCGGATTACCCCCATCGGTAAACAAATAAGAAAATACCGGATTGACGAACTGCCCCAGTTTATAAATGTAATTAAGGGTGAAATGAGCATAGTTGGCCCCCGTGCTGAAAGAAGGTTTTTTGCCGACCAGATAATACAGGTAGCGCCACATTACCGGCAGATATTTAAAGTTCATCCGGGTATCACCTCTTTGGGTATGGTTAAATATGGTTACGCAAGTACCGTGCCCGAAATGGTAAAACGGTTAAAATACGACATCATTTATATCGAAAATATGAGCGTAATGATGGACTTTAAAATAATGATTTATACCGTGCTTACCGTTCTGTATGGCAGGGGCAAATAATCAACAGGTATAGCGGCAATAGACCTCTTTCATAATTCAGCATTTCCCTCTCCTTCGGAGCTTGTCTATGCACACATCTTTTGGAAACAGATATGCATTCAGTAGCATCGTGTATTTTGCAAGATACTCAACCCCTTCCATGCCCGAAACGGGAAGACCAGGGCAAAATACATGCTTACATTTCAGCTTTTCGATATGCAATAGTGTCGCAATACA
>PMXD01000022.1 GCA_003165895.1 Bacteroidota bacterium
ATTTTCTTACGCCCCAAGGGCTTGGTGAGCCAGGTATGATGGTGATAGGTGCGGAAGCGGGTAATTCATATCCTGCAGAGCAAATTATGACATATAATCAAGTGGCTCCGCCCTATGGCCCTGACGGAACGCATTTGCAAAATATACCAGGCGTTTGTTATGATGGCGCTACAATTCCCCCAGGTTGGCAGCGACCCAATTGGGTGCTTCTTGGCAATACTTTATCAGAGTGCAGTCAGATAGAAAATGAGTTTTCGCAGGTTAATAACTATCCGCCAGGTTATTTTAGCGGAGTTATTGTTTATAGTTCAGAAGCTCCGCATGAGTTTGCCGAATATATTATGGTGTTGGCTACTGAATGGAAACTTTTGTACAATAATATGGTAACAGACCCTACTATTCAACCTATTCAAATGGCGGCCCTGGTTAAAACAGAGAGCGAATTGCTTGATGCGCTTAAAGAATTTCAACGGATGGATAATGTAACCCAATCTCAGTTTCCAGGTGAAGATGCCAATGATGGCTATTTTTACAGGGATGATATTCCGTGGGATTTGGCATTGGGGCCCCTTGATCAGTGGGGCAATTATACATTTACTAATTTCGGGCCGAATCGTATTATTCAAGGCGAACATGCATGCCTTCCTACGGGCGCATTAGGTGGATGCTCGGTTTTGGAAAATGACGGCTCATACGGAGGAGAAATGAGCCAGGATGTAGCGTATGCAATGATATTAGCAATGCGCACTGTGCTTGAATTGGTTGCGAACCCCAACGATGGTATCACACCCAGCGATTATGAAGACCAAATACGTACCTTGGCACAGAGCGAAGGCTTAGCGGTTATTCATTGGATAGCTAAAGGGCCTGGACATGCAAATTGGATTATAAAAGAGCCCAGCGGTAACACCGATGTTTGCTTAGGCTCATATTCGCAGACCGAATCGTATTTATTAGCATTATGTGGCCTTAAAATGGGCGGCCCCGATTTACAAAATGCAATGTCCGGAGGTTATGGTTGGATGAATTGGGTGGATAATTTTCGACCCAATTGTAACCACAAAAGCCCGTCCACCTCATATTTTAGCACTGGTCAGGAGACGGGATTGTATTTTGCTGATCAACTGGCTATTGTATGCGATGCATTTGGTAACAAACCAGGGGCAGGTAAAGAAGCTACTCGGAAGTACGAACAATGGGATCACAGCCAACTTGGAGTGTTAAATATTGAATTAGATTTGTTAAACGCAGTTATCAATCACCGGAGTCCTTATAATTCCCGGAATACTTTTGAAGGAATACTTGGAAATACCGATTATTTTCAATGTTTTCCGTGGCCTATATGGGGCAATGCTTCTTATCAGGTGACCAATTATTTGCCATGGATGCTTCTTTTCAATCTTTATTCTTTGGAATATGCGCAACCCACCTTTATCGACCTGGCTGCCGGTAATAATTTTAACTTCAATTATACTAATCTGCAAAAGCGAACAGTCGTTTCTTCTTTTCCCATGAACATACCCGGCAACGTAATAGGCAACGATGCAAATCCAATAACCATTGCAGCAGCTGACACTTTAATATTAACCGGCTTGCAAATGAATACGGGTGCCCGGGTAAACTTCACAGCACCTCATATTGATTTGCTGCCAGGCCCGCCTGGTGGGCCGACTCAGATTGGTATAGGAGGAGGTGTTGCAATTCTTACCAATAAACGTATGACATGTGACGTAAGTGAGGAGTGGCCAGGATCCACTGCGGTTTTTCCCGCAGAAACTGCATACCGTGGCAATACATCAGGATATGATGATGACGATTCGAGTGACATACGTCCACTGGATTCAATACGATGCGACCTGAACAGTGCCAAAATTTTTTTAAATGACACGTCAATGACGGTAGAAGAAAAACAGATGCTGTATAATACTTTGGTGGAAATCAGCGCCATGTATGGGGATAGCCTGGTAGATTTAACTGATGTTTCCGGCGAAATCGCATTGGCCAGCGGCAAATTGAGTATGAGTGTTTATCCCAATCCTTTTGGCACCACCTGCAACATAGATTTTAATTTGCCTGCTAATTCAAATGTTAACATTTTTCTATTTGATATAACTGGTAGAAAAGTCAACACCATAGCTGAAAACTTGGGTGAAAGCATTGGGGACCATAAAATAGATTTTAACCGCAATACTTTAGAAAAAGGCATTTATGTGTTGCAATTAGCCGACAATAACGGTAATATCTTAACGCAAAAATTGATCATACAATAATTAAAACACACACCCCTGATATATGAAAAAAATATTGACACTGCTCTTAATAGCAAGCAGTTTTAGCGCATACCCGTTGTTCCAAGTGTGCCTTCAGGCCAACTTGGAACTTGGAATGAAGGGTTTGAGTCTCACGACTCAAACAATGTGCGGTGTGGGCAGATTGAATATTTGATTACAGCCTTTAGCGAAAGGTGGCTGATAGATTTTGGAGTAGCAGATATTGCAAGATGTTTGGGTCAGGAGACCCAAACGTTCATTTAAACTTCCAAGTTGGCCTGAAGGCACACTTGGAAGAACGGTGTGGTTTGCGATGGCGGGGTTGATGTAGCTAAAATGGATGCCAAACTGCTACAAAAAATTGAGGAACTGAACCTGTATGTAATACAGTTGGAGAAAGAGAATAAAAAGCAGGATGCGGAGATTGAGGAACTTTTGAAGAGGGGTAAAATTAAATAGGATGAAAAATATAAAACAAATAGTTTTTGGTTTAGCGCTTTTAACGTTGTTAGCCGTAGGGAGTTGTAAAAAAAGCCATTGTTATCATTGTTATTATTATGTATGTTCTTTCGATGCGTCTAAAATGGGTGATACTCTCTATGTTGGAAACATATTTTCTAGCACAGAGTATCATGATTCAATCAATAAATATAATAATTTAGGTTATAAAATTAATATAGATACATTATTTTGTGGCTACTATCCAGATGGTGGACCTAGCTATGATGTTTGTGATACGAATTCCGTTTACAACGGACAACCTGTACGTGATTCATGTGCCATAATCATATAGTTATGAATAAAATTAATGCAATAGCGATATTTTCACTGTTTTTTCTCAACGTGCACGCACAAACTTTTGATTATTTAAGTTGCCTACGTGTTTATTGGAATTACAGATATCATTTAATGGGTGATAATATTAACCGCTCACAACATTTTCCGTCAGATTGCGATTTTTTAGAACCTTCTGCCCGTTGTTCCAAGTGTGCCTTC
>PMXD01000207.1 GCA_003165895.1 Bacteroidota bacterium
GGATGAAAATACAGCCATATACATAAGTGAACTGAAAATTTGAGTAACGAATGGTTTTTTCAAAAGGACAGGTGCCCGAAGTGGTTGGTGGGGGAAGCTGGCGGTTGGGCGATTTTCGGAAGATGTTATTGCATCGTTGTCTTTTGGTCTACAACCTGCATGCAGGGGGCAAATAAAAAGAGACGACATCTTAAAAAAGATGTCATCTCTAAAGGGGTTGGGATTTATGGATTGGCCAATAATGGGACTCTACTTTAATTGATAAGCATGATGCGCTTTGAAGAGGTAACGTTGTTGTTTTGCATGTTGACAATGTAGTATCCGTTGGGTTCGTTGTTGAGTGTAATAACGGTAGTTTGATTATCAATTGAACCGGCGTAAGCCTGCTGACCAAGCAGGTTAAATATTTTCACTTCGGCCCCGGACATAATGTCTTCGTTTAAAACAATGTTTATGGTTTTTGCATAAGCCCAGATATTGCGGGTTTCGCTTGCAACGTTGTTTATGCCGGTGGCGCCTGCTACGGTTATAGTAACCGAATCGGTATGAGTGCAACCTGAATCGTTGCTGCATATCATAACCACGGTAAAAACGCCTGCCTGGTAGTATTCAAAAGTTGGATTGGCTACACCGGTAATTTGTGAGCCATCGCCAAAATTCCATATATAGCTGGTGGTATTGGTGGCAGTGGAGTAAAAGGCGATTTGCTGGTTAATAAATGCCGTAGCCGACATGGGCTGAATATTTGCAATAACGTAATCGCCGTNNTGCAATTGCTGCGAGGCCACGTAAAAGCCGTTGAAAGACAAGGCCACGGTATAATCTCCTTCGGGTAAGCTATTAAAGCTATAGGCGCCTGAAACGTTGGCCACGCTGGTAATAAACGAACCGGTGGAGTTATATAAACCGGATAGGGTCCAAAGTATGGTGCTATCTGCATTTACGTTAAGCAGCCCATCGTTATTGACACAACCTGCGGCTACCATATTAAACGCTACAGCGCGCGAAACATGCAGAAAAAACCTGCCGTTGGTAAGGCCGGTATCTGCTATTGCGGCGGTGTATGGGTTGGTGCGTAAGTTGGTGAAAATATTTAGTTGCCTGTCCTCAAGTTGTATAATACTGGTAGAGTCGAAGTTACTCAGTGTTGAAGCGGTAAAAACGAAATTTCCGGTGGTGTCGCTTTTAATGCCAAGCGGAACAATTGCACTGTTTAGCAGCGGACTGAATCCATTGATAGCGCAAAATACATTATCGGAGGTAATTGAATAAATGGATGGTTCGCCGGGGTTAGTGCCAAATACTTCGGGCGCATCCTGGCTGGCTGAATACAGCGGGGTTACACCAAAATCGAAATAAACGGTTGTCTGGGCTGGATATCCACCAGGAGGGATTAAAGTAATAATTATTTGTTTTTTGCCTGCTGTTGCAAAAGCCACAAAGGNNCCCGAAACGGGGAAACCAAAGCCGAAAACCACCACCATGCAATTTCAGCAGTAACTGTATTGCAACACTATTGCATATCGAAAAGCTGAAAAGTAAGGATGTATTTTGCCCAATGGGTGTATTTCTGGGAAGCGGTTCTCCCGTTTTGGGAGTTAGAGGGTTTGGGTGGCGGATTTATTACCCTATAGCGTAAATATTTTCGTTTCGCATTTGCAAAGTTGCATAATGAAGACAGGCATATATAGCTTCTTTTGTGATAGTAAGATAAGAAGCCAGGATTTCATCTAAGCTATTACCGTAGGCAAGTTTTTCCAATATGATATCAACTGTATTCGGGTTCCTTTAATTACAGGCTTGCCAAACATTATTTTAGGGTTTACCTCAATTAATTTCAAAAAGTCTTCGCTCATAGAAGGTGTTTTAGAACTTTACAAAGTTAAGCATTGTTTTTAACAACCTATTTGACTGTCTATTCTGCCTACTGGTCTTATTAATCTAGTACTTACTTCAATCTCTCCAACCACCCAAACCTCACCCCATCCACCCTATACTTCATTCTCCGCCAAAAACTCTTCCCCTCCATTTCTACCACCTGTTGCGTTCTGAAAGATGGATTCAAAGCCCACTTAATTAAACGTTTATAAAAAGACAAAGCTGCGTATGGGAATTTGCGGATGTCCAACAAAGGCTTTAGACGCGGATAAATTTTGTCTTCATACTCGCGGCGGTTGTGGCCGTAATATTCGGGGTTAAGCGGGGGCATTACTTCGCTGCCGATATGGAAGGTGAGGTGCATATCATCCACAAGTTTCAGGTTTTGGGCAAAAGCTATCAGGTTGTGTACCAGGGCTACTTCGCTAAAGGATACGCCTACACAAATATTTTCCAGTATCAGCTTACCAAGCAGTTCTCTTCTAAAAACAAAACAATCAAAACCCGGATGGGGCTTACCGAATTCGGCATACATCAGGGGCAGCTCTTCTACTTTGGTATACTTACCTGAAATACCCCGGCGGTTAATCAGCAAAGCATCATAACCCTCGTTTAAAATGTCATCCACCGCAGCATAAAAATGCGGCATCAGGTTAATATCCATGTTAGTGAAAATGAGGTAACCGGCATTGCTTCCGTTGTAAACCGCATTAAACACATCAATCATCAGCGGATATTTGCGGATGGTAGAGAATTTAGCAATATCCAATACCGAGCGGGTAAGGTCTGGCAGTTTTTTAAAGTAAGTGGGTATTATGGCGTGGTCCTCAGGATATGAAACCGTGTAAAGTTCAACTTCGGACTTGCCTTCACAAAACTCATAAGCCTTTCTGATAGCCTCGAATGTTATGGGTTGTATAACCGATAGCTCGGAGCCAGCAGGGGCATTTACAGGATTTATGACGTGCGCAAATTTCATGATTGCTGAAAACAAATCTAATTTATAACAAATGAATTTAGCCACAAAGGCACTAAGAAATACAAAGTAAGTGGTGTTTGTTTGTCTTAAACTTTGTGTTCTTTGTGGCTTTGTGGCAGGAATTGGTTTTGTGTGTTTTTAATAATTAAGCTTCAAAAATGATTGCCTATTTTTGGCTTTATGAGCAATACCGTTTACGACTACAAATTAAAAGACATCAAAGGCGAACCGCTGGATCTTTCTGTCTATAAAGGCAAAAAGATTTTGCTGGTCAACACCGCCTCGGCCTGCGGCCTTACACCGCAATATAAGCAGTTAGAAGAGTTACACGAAAATTTTAAAGATAAGCTGCAGATTATAGGCCTGCCGTGCAATGATTTTGCCGGACAGGAACCGGGCACGGAGCAGGAAATAGCAAAATTTTGCGAATTAAATTTTGGGGTATCGTTTCCGTTAACTTCCAAAGTAAAAATAAAGGGTGAACATCCGGATGCCATTTATGAATTCCTGACCAAAAAGGAGCTGAACGGTTATGCTGATAGCGAAGTTGCCTGGAATTTTCAGAAATACCTGGTGGATGAAAACGGTAAGCTGATTGGCGTTTTTGCACCCCCGGTTGAACCATTAAGTGATGAGATTTTGAAAGCCATAGAGTAGCAATATGCAATTTAAAGACGCGGTAGGACAACAGGAAGTAAAGCATAAAATGATTGGCATGGTCAACTCAGGCCGTGTGCCCCATGCCATGATGTTATTGGGCCCTGAAGGTAACGGCAATCTTGTTTTGGCCCTTGCTTTGGCGCAGTATATTCAGTGCGAGAATAAGCAGGAGGACGATTCGTGTGGCGTGTGTGCTTCCTGCACTAAAAACCACAAATTCATACATCCGGATGTGCATTTTACCTATCCGGTGGTACCTAAAAAAAGCGGCGACCCTCCTATCAGCACCGATTACATAACCGAGTGGCGCAGCGCCCTTGCTGCTAACCCTTACATGAACGTAAACGAGTGGCTGCAAAGCATACAGGCCGAAAACAGGCAGGGTAATATTACGGTGCGCGAGTGCCATGAAATTATTAAGGGCACGAGCCTGAAAACGTATGAGTCGGAATATAAAATTCAGATTATCTGGCTGGCAGAGTTTTTAAGGGAGGCAGGTAACACGCTGCTTAAAGTAATTGAGGAACCGCCAGCCGATACCATTTTTATATTGATTGTTGAAAATATTGAAATGGTACTAAACACCATTATCAGCCGTACTCAACTTATAAAGGCCAATTGCATTGACGATGATGATATAAGGCAGGCTTTGCTGAAGAGGTTTGAAATGGATGAAAACATAGCCCGGCGCATAGCGCGTATAGCTGATGGCAATTTTAATGCAGCCCTGGCTATAGCCGACGGACAGGAAAGCGACAACGACAAACTATTGCACCGGTGGCTGGTTTGCTGTTTTAACCTTAAACTAAAACCATCAGCCGGCAATGGCCAAAACCTGGTGGACTGGATAGAGGAGTTTGCCAAAATCGGGCGTGAGAACCAGAAGATATTCCTCAAATACGCCCTGTTCTTTTTGCGCGAATGTGCCTTGGTTTCTTTTACCGGCCATTCGGAAAAACTGGAAGGTGAAGAACTGAAATTCGCAACTGGTCTTAGCTCCAAGCTCGACGGGGAACAGTTTGGAAACATTGCCACCATTATCAACCAGCTTTATTATCATATTGAGCGCAATGCCAATCCCAAGATACTTTTTATGAGCAACTCATTTAAAATAGCCTCGGTTTTTAAGAATGAGGAAGTGGAGATTGAGTAATACTTTTTTGCCACTAAGGCACTAAGAACACTAAGAATACAATTAAAAGGAGGATGGGTTTTAAACTAAAGCTTTGTGCCATTGCGCAATGCATTAAGTTAAGGAATTGCGACTCCAGAGGAGTCGAATATTTATAGAAATCACCCAACTAAAATATACGACCCCAGAGGGGTCGAACCTATGCATTTTAATACCTAACCCATGATTTTCAGAATTACCTTGTTAGCATTGATATTGAATTTTTACAGCCTTAGCCAGGCCCAATCAATGCCGGATACCGCAAACATCACCTTCGACACTCTCATCCGTCACCTTACCCTCAACCAAACCGGTTACCGCACCTTATCGGCAAAGGCCAAACTAAGCTGGGATGATGGCCAAAGCCAACAGGACTTTCAGGCTACCATGCGCATGAAAAAAGACAGCCTGGTATGGATGAGCATAACAGGCCCCATGAACGTTGAAGCCGCCCGGGTGCTTATTACCCCGGATACGTTTCAACTGCTAAACAAAATAAACACTGAGTACACCGGCCGCGATTTCAGCTATTTAAACAACTGGCTTTTGTTTCCCGTCAGCTTTCCTATGCTGCAACAAATACTGGCGGGCGAAAAGCTTGATATTCACGAAAAAGCCTCTACTGCTGCTTACCAGGATAGCATGTTCATCATCTATGCCGAAAACAACAACCTCCTCGAAAAAATCTGGGTGAACAGCGGAAACTACACTATTGCAAAAATTCTGTTGAAAGACAAGCGCCTTACCCAACAGATGTCCATTACTTTTGATAACTATAATCTATTGGAAGGGAAACCGTTTTCTTATCACAGGATTATTGAAGTAAACCGCGATGGAGTTGTTTTAACCTTAACCATTGATTTTACCAAAGTAAAACTGAACGAAAATCTGGGTTACCCCTTTGAGGTAAGTGAAAAATACAAGCGATAATATGAAAATCCAATTCCGCAATAAAGGCATAACATCTTCACCGTGCCTGCGGAATAGTGGTATAGCTGTTTCCCCTCTCGAGAGGGGTGGCCGCAGGCCGGGGTGTGTGGCTGTTGGCACGTTTCCCGAGCAGCCACACATCCCGCGCTTCGCGCACCCCTCTCGAGAGGGGAAACAGCCGCATCCGCGCCTAATGACCTTGGGAGGGGGCGTATGGGGAGGAAGAGTCCTAAGCATCGTGGTATGCGTGTTACTATTGTTGTACTCCCCACCCACCTACTCCCAGCAAACCACCAAACAAAAAAAAGAGCAGCTTCAAAAACAGATGAAAAAGCTGCAGGATGAAATAAAAACCATCGAGGCCGCCATAAAAAACACCGATGCCAGGAAGGAAAAAAATATGAGCGAAATACTTTCGCTGCAGGCAAAAATCCGTTCGCGCGAAAAACTCATCAAAAACTTCAGTAACCAAATTGACGACCTGGATGAAGACATCCACCAAACCGAAGGCGACATTGAAAACAAAAGCGCCGAAGTGGAAAAAATGAAGGCCGACTATGCCAGCATGTTGCGCAAAACCTACCAGAGTTTAAGCCTGCAAAATCAGGCCGCATTCATTCTGTCGTCCAACTCTTTTTACGATGCCATAGTGCGTTATAACTACCTGCTTAAAGTAGCCGAATACCGGCGCCAGCAAGCCATTGCCATACAAAAAGCCATCGGCGAACTGCAGGTAAAAAAAGACGACCTGCAGGAAAGCAAACAGGAAAAAGAATCCCTTTTAAAAAGCCAGACCGCCCAAAAAAGCAATCTCGAAAAAGAAAAGCAGGAAAAGGATGCAGCCGTTGCAACCTTACAGGAGAAAGAAAAAAAACTGAACACTGCAGCCGTTGAAAAGAATAAAGCCGTTCAACAGGTAAACCGAAAAATACAGGCCATTATCGAGGAAGAAATACGCCTGGCCAAAAAGAAAGCCGAAGAACTGGCTAAGAAAAACAAGAACAACACCACCTCCGTTTCCGTCAACAAAAAGACGAACGAGACCATGCCACTTACACCTGCTGAACAGGCCTTATCAAACGACTTCAGCAGTAATAAAGGCAAACTGCCATGGCCCGTTAGCCGGGGCCATATTGTAGGCCAGTTCGGCAAGCACCCGCACCCGGTGCTAAAAGGTGTAATGGTTGAAAATAACGGGGTGGATATAAAAACCGTGGCCGGCTCTGATGCCCGCGCCGTATTTGGCGGCACCGTGGTAAGCGTTTTCTTTTTACCCACCATCCAGAACTGCATTATTGTTAAGCATGGTGAGTACTTTACCGTTTATTCCAACATCGAAACAGTAACCGTAAAGCCCAACCAAACCATCAGCGTAAAACAAAGCCTGGGCACTCTTCACACCGATAAAAACGAAGACCTCACCAAAGTCCACCTCGAAATCTGGCGCGGCAAAGACAAAATGGACCCCGAGCTTTGGTTAGCCGGGAATTAAAAAAATTCTCATTCCAAAACCCATAATAATAACGCACTCACCAAATTCGTGAAAATAGCTCCGCGTTTTAGTGCTTGTTGCACAACTCAACACTCGCCCAATACAGGCCTCTCCCGACCGGCACTTCGTGCGGTCACCCTCCATTCTTCGAATAGCGAGGGAAAAGACACCTAAATCGGCGCATTTTCCCTCGCTATCGCTTGCGATGGAGAGGGGTTACGAGCGATAGCGATGTCGGGGAGAGGCCGAGACTCTTAACTTGACGCCGAT
>PMXD01000388.1 GCA_003165895.1 Bacteroidota bacterium
AAGAATTCATTGCCCCTTTTGTCTGAACTATGATTCTTGTGATTTAGGTGATTACTGTGATTTTATTTTGACAATATTTAAAAGTCCCGCAATCATAGCTAAAGGCGACCAACCTAATCACGGTCGTCATAAAAATCACAAGAATCATAGTTCAGACAGGAGGGGGGTTACACTTTGTGCCAAATTGCCATTTTTTGCCTATTCCATTTTTACAATTAATTGATTTTTAAATAATTATACATATTTTGGGTTGACACTTTTTCTGCTTTTTTTAAAAGTGTAAAGACTTATACTATTGATTATTAACCAATTACCAGGTTTTTGTGTTCAAAAAGTGTAAAGGCATTTTTTCATTGATTTGGCCCTGGGGTTATTCTACTCTATAAACTTCAATTTCCAATAGGATTTTTGCCCTATAAAGTTATCTTTGCAGTCCATTTTTAAAAAGGCATACCCATGTTACTCACAACTGACGTAAAACTTTTTGCCGGCACTGCCACAAAATACCTGGCAGAAGACATTGCCGACCATTATGGACAGGCCCTTGGGAAAATGGATGTTCTGCGGTTTAGTGACGGGGAGTTTCAGCCTGAAATTAAAGAGTCAGTCCGCGGTTCGTTTACCTTCGTTATTCAGAATACCAATGCGCCCGGCGATAACCTGCTGGAGTTGTTAATGATGATTGATGCATTAAGAAGAGCATCATCAGATTATATCACTTGCGTAATTCCTTATTATGGATATGCGCGCCAGGATAGAAAAGACCGGCCGCGTGTTGGTATTGGGGCTAAATTGGTAGCTAACCTTTTAACCGCAGCCGGTGCTGACAGAGTGATGACCATGGATTTACACGCAGGCCAGATTCAGGGCTTTTTTGATATCCCGGTTGATCACTTAAATGGCTCAGCTATTTTTGTTCCATACATTCAAAAACAAAAGTGGGAGAACCTGTGCTTTGCTTCGCCTGATGTGGGTAGTGTTAAACGTACCCGTATTTACGCCCAGCATTTTAATGCAGAAATGGTTATTTGCGATAAATACCGCAAACGCGCCAATGAAGTTGCCGAAATGACGTTAATAGGAAGTGTAGAGGGCAAGGATGTTGTGCTGGTTGATGATATGATTGATACCGGTGGTACGCTTTGCAATGCGGCCAACATGGTAATGGAGAAAGGAGCTAAAAGTGTTCGCGCTTTTTGTACTCATGCGGTGCTTTCAGGCAAAGCGTATGAGAATATTGAAAACAGCAAACTTAGCGAGCTGATAGTAACCAATACGTTACCGCTTAGCCCCGCTTACAAAGGCAAAAAGATAAAGGCATTAAGTGTAGCCAAACTGTTTGCGCAAGCTATCAGAAACACACATGAGCATAAAAGTATTCACTCTTTATTTTTGACGCCTTCGGTGTAACAGAAGAAGATAAAGGATAAAGATTGTTTATAGACCCAAAGAGCTGATAGGTTCTTTCCTCTCCTTCGGAGAGGAAAGATGCCGACAGGCAGATAGGAGAGGATTTTTTTATTCATTCACATAAATCTCAGTATTAAAATGGAAAAAGTAGTTATCAATGGCACGCCAAGAACCGAATTAGGTAAAAAGGCTACGCGTGCCCTGCGCAAGGCAGGAAACACACCATGCAACATTTACGGTGGCAAAGAAACTTTAAACTTCTATGCACCTACAGCAGCATTCCGCAAACTGATTTACACGCCAGATTTTCGCGCAGCTGAAATCAATTTAGATGGAAAAACCTATACTGCAATTATTAAAGATTCGCAGTACGAGCCAATCAGTGATGCGTTATTGCACCTTGATTTCCAGGAACTGGTTGACAACGTTAAAGTAAAAGTGGCTATTCCGCTAAAACTTAAAGGAACCCCCAAAGGTATTACAGATGGCGGCGTTCTTGAAACAGTTTTCAAAAAACTGAATATCCTGGCTTTGCCTAAAGATATTCCAAGTGTTATTGAAGTTGATGTTGCCGGTATGCAACTGGGCGATATCAAAAGAATAAAAGACATTGAACTCCCGGGTGTAACTATCCTGCATTCGCCGTCTAATCCGTTTGCAAGAGTTCAGGTACCGCGCGTAGTTAAAGAAGAAGTTGCACCTGTTGCAGCCGCCGCTGCTGCTGCACCTGCTGCCGGCGCTACACCTGCCGCTGCTGCACCTGCTGCTGCCGATAAGGATAAAGCTAAAGACAAGAAATAAAGACCTCACCCTGCCCTCTCCGAAGGAGAGGGTTCTGCTGACCCCTCTCTCGGAGAGGGGTCAGCAGATGGGGTGGATAAAACTATATTTGATATGAGTTTTCTGATAGCCGGTTTAGGTAACATTGGGCCCGAATACGAAAACACACGACACAATATTGGCTTTAAAATATTAGATACTTTAGCAAATACACAAGGCGCTCCATTTAACCTGGAGCGCCTTGCTTTTTATGCAACCTACCGAAACAAGGGTAAAAACATTTACCTGATTAAGCCCACCACTTATATGAACCTGAGTGGCAAAGCCGTCCGCTACTGGATGAATGAGCTTAAAATTCCACAACAAAATTTATTGGTTGTTTTAGATGACCTGGCCATTCCGTTTGGCTCTATCAGAGTGCGCATGAAAGGTAGCGATGGCGGACACAACGGATTAAAAGATATTGATGCTACATTGGGTAATAACAATTATGCACGCCTGCGCTTTGGCATAGGCAGCGAGTTTGCCAAAGGCCACCAGGTAAATTATGTACTAAGCCCCTGGAAACCCGAAGAGCAAAAGCTGCTTGATGAACGTATGAAAGTAGCCTGTGAAGCTATCAATAGTTTTATGTTTGAAGGTATTGAAAGAGCTATGAGTAAGTATAATAAGTAAGCCTGAAATAACTGCGCATGAAAACATTACTTCCCGCCGTTCTTATTTTATCCCTGTTTTTTACTTCCTGCAATCAACACCCACCCAATGAGGCTCAAAAAATTACACCCGTTGACAGCGGAATGCCCGTTAACCGAAACGAATCTGACGACTCTATTGTACTCAGCGAGCCCATCGTCAGTTCTGCAAAACATTATTTCAGTGACCCACTTAGCCAGGATAGTTTTGTAGCCGAGTTACCCAAGGGAAACATTTACAGGAACAGTTTGTATTTAAAAATATATGCAGCAGGCAATGAGTTAATATTCGTTGATTCACTTTCTCCAACCGTTTTTTTGAGTAGTGAAATTTATGGCTACGGTACCGTTCAGCCGCAGGTAGTGAGTAAAGATCTACACCGGGGAATTGCAGCATTATTTGAAGAAGCTAATTTCTCTTTAACTGGTGACAAAGACGCTATTAAAAACGCCAGCGCAGCCCAGATAAGTAATATGATTGGCTGGAACGAGGCTGTGGCAGATTCCAATCAAATAGTTTTTAGTTTCTTCGATGCATATCCGGGGACTTCGTATGTAACTTACTCTAAAAAACTAAAAAAGGGAGTTGTAATATTAAAGGTGCCATCGGAAGAAGATGGAGATTAAAACAGCAACAAAAACAGATACTTATGAAATTTATATGCATTGGCCGAAACTACATGGAGCATGCCAAAGAATTGAAAAATGAATTACCTGATAAGCCCATCGTGTTTCTTAAACCGGCTACGGCTTTATTGAAAGATAATAAGCCTTTCTACCTGCCAGGTTGGAGTAATGATTTGCATTACGAAACAGAGATAGTATTGAAGGTGTGCAAGCAAGGCAAGTACGTGGAAGAAAAATTTGCTCATAAATATTATGATGAAGTAACGGTAGGTATAGACTTTACCGCCCGCGACATCCAGGCACAGCAAAAGGCAAAAGGCCTGCCCTGGGAAATAGCCAAGGCGTTTGACCATTCAGCAGTGATAGGCGAATTCAGAAAGCCGAAATTTAAGAACATCAATTTTTCAATGAACTTAAACGGTGTTGAAAAACAGAAAGGCAACACCGGCGATGTAATCTTCAGTTTCGAAAAAATAATTTCATACGCATCTCAGTTCTTTACGCTCCAACAAGGCGACCTGATATTTACCGGTACGCCGGCCGGGGTAGGCCCGGTTAAACAGGGCGATAGGTTAGAAGGTTTCTTAGAGGGCGGGAAAGTGTTTGATTTTGAAATAAAGTAAGTTCTGAGTAAATTTATAGCATGTTGTTGAATGAAGCGAAAATTTTAAACCCGGTAGAGGTATATAATCTGTTACCCGAAAACTTTTATTGCGAGGTACGCAATGGAGATTTTTGGGTAAGCGATACGCCATTGCCTAACTGGATGATTTATCAGCTTTTACCCGAAGGAACCAGCGTTCAGTTAATCAATAATCAATTTGTTATGTCGCCAAGTCCTTCGGTTAAGCATCAAAAGCTACTGCTCACTATTGCCCGTAAAATCCAACAATGGACAGACAGTAAAAAACTAGGTGATGTTATGATAGCACCCCTTGACGTTCATTTTGATGAAAAAGAAGTATACCAACCGGATATTCTTTTTATTTCAAATGAAAAAGCAGGAATTATTTTTGAGAATGCAATTTACGGAGCGCCTGATGTGGTAATTGAGTTACTCTCTCCTTCCAATGCCAATTTTGATTTGCATCAGAAAAAAGATATTTACTTCAAGAAAAAAGTAAGAGAGTATTGGGTTATAGATTCGGCTACCAAAGAAGTTACGGGTTTTGAATTGGGTACAAAGGGCTATAAAGAGTTACCTAAAGTTAAAGGTACTCTCAGTTCAAAACTATTGGGCAAAGCTTTCAAATTCTAATGGCTTCCTTATCTTTCGGCCTGAATTGCTGATAATTGAAACCCGATAAAAAAACACTGCTCAAAGCTTTCCGCCTGATGTGCACTGAAAAGGCAATGGCAGAGCTGTTTGAAGAGCGTAAAGATATTTGCGCCAAATATGTGCATGCTACTTCGCGCGGGCATGAGGCCATACAACTGGCCACAGCGTTTTATCTTAAACCGCAGGATATTGTTTTCCCTTATTACCGCGATGACTCCATGTTATTGGGTATGGGCTTTACTCCCTTTGAGCTGATGTTGCAATTGCTGGCAAAAAAAACAGATTACTTTTCAGCAGGCAGAACATACTATTGCCACCCAAGTTCAAACCGGGCAGATATGCCTAAGATTCCGCACCAGTCATCGGCTACGGGTATGCAAACTATTCCTGCAACGGGTGCCGCCCAGGGATTACAATACAAAGAGCAGCAAGCGCTGGTTGAATATAAAAGAGGCGAAGAGCCATTGGTAATATGTTCATTGGGCGATGGCTCTATGACCGAAGGCGAGGTTAGCGAGGCTTTGCAAATGGCAGCGCTTCACCAATATCCAATCATTTACTTAGTACAGGATAATGAATGGGACATTTCAGCACACTCTTCCGAAATCCGGGCACAGGATGCCCCTGATTTTGCCAAAGGATTTAAAGGGCTGGAGGTAGAAAGCCTGAATGGCAGCGACTTTGCTGAATGTTTTGATGCCATGGGCAGGGTTATTAATTATGTGCGCAATCACCGTGAACCCTACCTGGTTCATGCTAAAGTTCCTTTGCTAAACCACCACACCTCAGGTGTCCGAAAAGAGTGGTACCGGTCAAAAGAAAATTTAGAAAGCGATGCAGTACGCGATCCTTTCCGCCTGCTAAAGAAATATCTGCTTGATGAAAATGTATTATCAGTCGCAGATATACTTAAAATTGAAAACGAGACGGCAGAAGCGGTTAAGAACGATTTTGAACGCGCGTTAAAAGAGCCTGACCCAACGGCTGAAGACCTCACCACAAATATTTTCATTCCTACCCCTATTACTGAAGAACATGGCAACCGCTCACCCAAAGACGGCGGCATTGTGGTAATGGTAGATGCTGCCTTGCATGCGGTTGATGAACTTATGCGCAAACACCCTGAAGCCTTACTTTACGGACAGGATGTAGGTGGCGAACTTGGCGGCGTATTTCGTGAGGCCGCATTGCTGGCAAAAAAATATGGCGATACAAGAGTGTTCAATACTCCCATTATGGAGGCTTACATAGTGGGCTCAACGGTTGGTATGAGCGCCGCAGGGTGCAAACCCATAGTGGAAGTACAGTTTGCCGATTATATTTTCCCGGGTGTTAACCAGCTTTTTACAGAGGTTTCCCGTTCGTGTTACCTGAGCAATGGCAAATACCCTGTGCAAACTTTAATACGCATACCTATTGGCGCATATGGAAGCGGCGGCCCTTACCACAGCAGCAGTGTGGAAAGTTTTTTGCTGCAGATTAAAGGAATAAAGGTGGTTTACCCCAGCAATGCCGCAGATATGAAAGGGCTTTTCAAGGCCGCCTTTTACGATCCAAATCCGGTAGTGATGCTTGAACATAAGGGGCTTTACTGGAGCAAGGTGCCGGGGACACAGGATGCCAAAACCATTGAACCGGATGAAAGCTACATTATACCCCTGGGGAAAGCCCGCATTGCGCTTGCGGCGAAAAAAGAGGCAACTGAAAACGGAGATTCAATGACTGTTATTACTTATGGCATGGGAGTTCACTGGGCCACCAATGCTGCCAAAAGATTTTCAGGGCAGATTGAGGTAATGGACCTCCGCACTTTAAATCCGCTCGATGAAGAAGCAATATATGCTTCTGTAAAGCAGCACGGCAAAGTTTTGGTGCTTACTGAAGAAACTGTTACACATTCGTTTGCCGAGGCATTGGCCGGGCGAATATCAGCCCAATGTTTCCGCTATCTCGACGCCCCGGTAAAAATACTTGGATCCGTAAATACGCCAGCAATTCCACTTAATGAAAATCTTGAAAAAGCCATGCTGCCAAATATTGAAAAGGTTTCTCAGGCAATGGAAGAGTTGCTGAGCCATTAGCCTCCGGCAAAAAAATAAGCCCAAACATTGCTGTTTGGGCTTGAAACTTATTGTCAATCCCCCCGGTATGACAATAAATCGGGGACAAATAAAATGAATATGGCTAAATGAAAAATATGACTGTAGTCATGTTTATGGTTTTAAAAAATGCCTTATAAAACATTTTCAAATTGCCCGTATCGACTATATAGATATTTAAAGGGCACTTAAAAAATAAGCCCGAACATTACTGTTCG
The DNA here is from genome assembly GCA_003165895.1 of Bacteroidota bacterium. Taxonomy (GTDB): domain Bacteria; phylum Bacteroidota; class Bacteroidia; order Chitinophagales; family LD1; genus Bog-950. The sequence goes on from PMXD01000388.1 coordinate 7,106, forward strand.
GGCTTGAAATTTATTGTCAATCCCCCCGGTATGACAATAAACTATGACACAAAGAAACTGAATAGTAAGTATCAAAAATTATGACTCTCATCATAACCTGCCTTGGCTTGCAGTAACCTCAACAAATACGCGGACAAATTTCAAATAGATTCAGCTCAAAATATACCCCTGGCCATTCAGTTGTTGTTAGAAACAAAATACAAAACAAAATTTATTGCATAAGATTAAGGCAACAATCGATGTGGCAATTATCAGCACTAAAGGCTTATAAAATAAAATGGACTTTCCTTGCCAGGGAAGCCCATTTTTAATAAGCTAAAAAGAGGAAATGATTATTGCTTTATAAATTCCACGTTTGCTATCAGGCTTACTTCATCACTTAATACAGATGTAGGAAAAGTAGTGCCAATACCAAAATCAGAACGTTTAAAAGTTCCGCTAACTTTAAATCCAGCTACCAGTTTCTTGTTCATTGGGTGGGTAATGGTGCCGTTATAAATCACGTCAAACGTAACAGTTTTAGTAACACCATGCATAGTAAGGTCGCCGGTTAGTTTATAATTTTTGCCACTTACCTGGGTTAAAGATTTTCCTTTAAAAGTAAGGGTTGGGAATTTTGTTGCATCAAAAAAGTCAGGGCTCTTTAAGTGAGAGTCTCTTTTCTCGTTATCAGTATTAACGCTATTAATATCGGCGGTAAGGTTTATAACAGCATCCGAAAAGTCCTCTTTACCGGCAGTAAGCGTAACATCAAAAGTTTTGAATGAGCCTTCAACATCTGAAATCATTAAGTGGGTAATAGTAAAACCCAGCTTTGCATGAGACTTGTCTAATGACCATGTTTGGGCAAATGTTGCCAGAGAAACCATTGCAATGCCGACAATAAGGGTGATTTTTTTCATTTGGTTTGTTTTTTGGTTGATGAATGCTTGTAACAACAACTGTTTTTTGCTTTTGTTTAAAAAACAGAAGTACGTTGCAAATATCTGCTTTTCAATAAAACTTTGTGTTGATATATGTTAAAATGTGAAAGCAAGCTGCTAAAAAAGAGTACGGACATTGCCCGAAGTATTTCCCTCATGCTCCAGCAGCCATTTTTTACGCCAAAGGCCCCCGGCATAGCCAGTTAAGCTTCCGTCCCCGCCAATTACCCGGTGGCAGGGAATAATGATTCCTATCGGATTTTTCCCATTGGCCAACCCAACCGCCCTTACTGCTCCCGGGTTATTCATTTTTTTGGCAATGGCCATATAGCTGGTGGTATTTCCATAACCAATCTTCAGCAACTCATCCCAAACCTGTTTTTGAAATTCAGTGCCTGCGGGAGCAAGTGCTACATTAAATTCTTTCCTTGCACCAATAAAATACTCCTCCAGTTCTTTCTGGCATTGCAGCAGAACATCAGGGATAATCTGAGAAGAGGCACCCCCTTCCTGAACAAAGAAGGTTGAAATAACTGCATCTGTTGTGCCTTTAATTTCAATAATTCCTAACGGAGATTGACAATAAAGAGTGTACACGGTTTTCATTTATAAAATCATTAAAAATTCATTATCTCAATTCAGTTTAAAATTACGATTTTCATTTTCAAAATATCTGCAGTATGAAGAACATCATTGTATTCGGGGCCGCAGGCCGAACCGGCAAATATCTTGTTCAATATGGGCTTGAAGCCGGCCATCATGTAACGTCCTTTGACCGCCACCCCGAAATGCCGGATTCGTTCAGGCACCCCAACCTGACTCATATTGCAGGCGATGTTTACAACCTTGAACAGGTAGAAAAAGCGATTGAGGGAAAAGAAGTTGTCATCTCCGCAATAGGAACAAACCAGATTGATGGCCCCGCAGTAAACCTGATGAGCGACGGCATGAAAAATTTTACTGCTGCCATGAAAAAATCGGGCGTTAAAAGAGTGCTTGCCGTTGGCGGCCTGGCCGTATTGCAACTGAACGAAACAATGCAATTGATTGATAAACCCGACTATCCGGCTGAATATAAGAACGTAGGCCTTGGGCATAATAAAGTTTATAAAGTATTTCTTGAAACCGTCCTTGACTGGACCTTTGTGTGCTGCCCCAATATCGAAGACCACCCGCGCGGAGGAAAATACAATGTAAAAAAAGATTACCCCGCTGAGGGTGTTTTTGCCATTTCAACCGGCAACCTGGCCGATTTTATTTTGAAAGAGATGGAGGAGAATAAATTTGTGAAAAGCAGGGTTGGGATTGCTAATGAAAAATAGATATTAGAACCAAGAAGCAAGAGCCAAGATTAAAGGCATCCCAAATCTTGATTATCACATCTTTTATTCAATGCTGGTGTTTGTATTCATCATACTTAACCCAAGCGAAGCCTACTAAAGCTGCCATCAACAAAATGCCGCATACAAGAAGAAAGTCCATGCTATAAAATATTTCATTTAGTATTTACCTGCGGCTACGGGCACTGCAAATTATGCCGCCTTCTTCTTGGTCTTTTTCGCTACATCTTGTTCAGCGCTTTTTTTCAAGAGGTCATGAAACTCTTTATCCGTAACCGATTGGGCTTTGCTAAGATCAATTTCATCTTTAGCAGCCAACTCTTTCACATAAAAAATTCTACGTGGCTTTTTCATAAAACTCTTTGTTTTTCTTGTTGGCTAATCTCGCGCTTACAATTCTTACTCTGCCTTGCCTGATTAAATAAGATACAAACAATATTCTTTCGTATTGACTTTTCCCTATACAAACATAACGTATTTCACGTGCACTATGTTTATTGTCATACCTAATTTTCTTATCCGGGTCATCAAAAACGCTTTCTGCTTCAACATTAGTAATACCATGCTTATGGTTACTTTTGCTTTCATTTCCCTTATCCCATTGAAACGTTACAGGCGGCATAATTGAAATGTTCTTAATTCGTCTTCAATTCATCCACATCCTTTTTCAATTCCTGCATCAGTTGCAAAATATTCTGAAAAGAAAGGTCGCTGCCTTTATTCAGGTAACTGATATTCAATACCGCTTTCCATACTTCCAGTATCTCATCAACTTTAATGGGATAAGCCGGGTAAGAGGTATTATCGCTGCGTAGTATCAGTGTGCCATTCTCCTCAATTTGATTAAACACCCGCTTATAAACTATACCGTCATGTTTTGAGATAAGGATGTAGGTGTGTCCATCTTTTATGTTCTTCCAGTTGTCAATATACTCACCTACAATTACCGAACCAGGCACCACCGGCAACATCGAATCACCTTTAATTTCAAATGCCCTGAAAGTTCCAGCTGGTAAAAACGGTAACCTGAATTTGTTTAACTCCTTTATATAGGTAGGGTCAGCATATCCGGTTAAATAACCAGCCGCTGCTTTAACAGGTACCATTTCAATATTCTCATTATCCTTTTTATCTACTGTTATAGCCAGCACCCGCAAATTTTTGCCAGTTACATCGTTTTGCAATTGCTCATCGCTAAAAAGGGCAACTTTCTCGGTTTGGCGTATATCTTTAGTAATAAGGTTGTCAATCGAATAATGAAATAATTTGGCCATGGCCACAAGCGTTTCATAAGTGGGCCGTGCACGGCCTTCCTCATACGCTCCCACCAGCGAACGCTTTATTTCTAGTTCTTCCGCAAGGTCATTTTGTGTCCAGTTTTTTTGCTTGCGCAAAAATTTCATGTTGGTTGCTATAAAGTCCATAACTAATGATTTTAGTTGCTTAAGGCAAAAATAAGCAAAAAATATTAGTAATTTGCAAATCAATTGTGCTAGGACGTTCGAAATCAGGGCGTTTGTGCCAGGTTAATCGCAATAAGCTAATGCGTTAACCTTTCATTACTTTAGCGGCAAGTTTATCTATATGCAAAAGCTAATTGTTGAGAATTTTGGGCCTATTAAACATGCAGAAATTGAATTGCGTGACTTTGTTGTATTGATTGGGGAGCAGGCGAGTGGGAAAAGTACTTTGGCGAAGCTTGTTTATTTCTTTAATAGTCTAAGTGAAGATTTTATTTCCACGGCTTCTAACGCAGATACAAATGATTTGACAAAAATTTTAAACCAGCTTTCTGCAACCACGAGTCAGAAATTTGTTAGATATTTTGGACATCCAGGGTTTCTCCCTGAATTTAAAATACAATTTTACTTTTCCTCCGATTTGGACAAATGGGTTCGGCTAGACTTAGTAAAAAAGACACCCAACAACTCAGTAATACAAACAACATACAGCCAGTCTTTTATAGGTACTTATAATAGGGAATTCGATTTATTAGTTAAGAAATTTCAATCAACTTCTCCGGATGCAATCAAAGTTAACGACAGTGATTCTGAGGAAGTCAAACGCCAAAAAGTAGTGCTGCAAATGCTTATGGTTAAAGAAGCCGGACTAAATATTTATAGCTTAAAACCTGATTCCATATACTTTCCTGCAAGTCGAAATATTTCAGTTCAGTTTTCTGATCTTTTTAAACAAACATTTTACGGAGCAGTTGTCTCCAAATTAGGAAATGGTAGTCAGAATTTATTCAATATGTCAGATTCTATCCTAATGACGGAGTTTCTTAATCATGTTGCCACATTAAAAGACAATATTTCAGCTTATCACACGTTTGAAACCGCTGTAGAAAGCTTTAAAAAAGCTGGAACTAATTTGAATGAGAAAGCACTTGAGGTGTTTATCAAAGATTATCAAAAAATATTAAGAGGCAAGTATTCCATTAGTGGCAATGGGGAAAGAATTTATTTTGATGAATCGCCGAATAATCCAATTCCAATTGAACAAGCTTCTTCCGGTCAACAGGAAAGCCTAAGAATACTTCAAGATATATTCTCAATTTTAATAAACCATTTGACTGCTTTTAGAGTTATTGAAGAACCGGAAGCACATTTATTTCCTACTGCGCAAAAATATTTGATCGAACTTTTTTCATTGGTTGTAAATGAAACGCCAAGTCAGGTTTTTATAACTACCCATAGTCCTTACGTACTAAGTATTTTATCAAACCTTTTGTATGCTAAAAAAGTTTGTGATTTAGGAACAGCAACGGCAGATGAAATTGAAGAAAAGACCGGAATGAATCGAAAAACGTGGTTGGATAAAAGCCAATTTGCCGCTTACACAATGGATAGCGATGGTATATCCAAATCAATTTTTGATAGAGAAAATACAGGATTGATTGACCAAAATTACCTGGATCAGGTTTCGGAAGATTTAGGCCGGGAGTTTCAGGTATTGCATAATCTTCGGCTAAAACAAATAAGAGAATTGAATAGAAAAAATGATTGATGAGATAACTGGTGCGTTCCCAATGTTGAGAGATCATTGCAGAGAAGATGACTTTAAGGCTATCTTCTACATATCCGATCCAGGTGGCGGTTTACCCTGTACTATTGTTGAAGATACCGATAATGATTTTTTTGCTGAGGGCTGTGTAACCGTTTTAAATCCCCGGGAGCATACCGTCCACCTTATAGCCATTGACCAATGTTTAACCAGAGATATGGCTATTAAAAGTTGCGATTGTATTTTGGTTGGTTACCAAAGCCTTGTTTTTCTTGAGCTAAAATTAAACATTACTACCACACGTTTAAAAAATGCAGACGATACGCGCGAAGGAGGCTTGTTCCAAATAGCCCAGACCTTTAACCTTTTTGAGCCTGTACTATCAAAAATATCGAAAAAATATCCCGATGTTATAATTGTTGCCCAGATTGCCACCCCGCCTGTTTCACCCAAAAGCAATGCCACTTATAACTTAATCCGTTCTGCATTTGGTGAGAAATATGGCTATGATTATATTGATTCGCATGAAGTGTTAATCAGCTAAAGTTAAGCTCAACATTCCTAATTGGTAATATTTGCCCTAAACCTTCTATCAATTATATTTACACATAGCCAGGACTGTTCCACTATAAACCATGCAAAGAAGCATTCTCCATCTTGACCTCGATTCTTTCTTTGTTTCAGTTGAAAGGCTTTTTGATAAAACCCTGATTGGTAAGCCCGTTATTGTAGGGGGCACCAGTAACCGGGGCGTGGTTTCCTCTTGCAGCTACGAAGCCCGTAAAATGGGGGTCCATAGCGCCATGCCAATAGTTACCGCAAAAAGGCTTTGTCCAAACGGCATTTACGTGAACGGCAAAATGAATGAGTATATTAAGTACTCCGGAATTGTAACTGATATTATTGCGGAGCGGGCCCCGGTATTTGAAAAGGCCTCTATTGATGAGTTTTATGTAGACCTAACGGGCATGGAGCGTTTTTTTGGCGCCTATAAATGGAGTACCGAACTGCGTAGCCGCATCATCAGCGAAACCAATCTGCCAATTTCATGGGGTTTATCCATCAATAAAATGCTGGCCAAAATGGCCACCAACGAAGCCAAACCCAATGGCCAGTATATGATTCCGGCAGGCAAGGAGCAGGACTTCCTGGATAACAAACCAGTAGGTAAAATACCCATGTGCGGCGAAAAAACCGTTGAGTTTTTGAAAGCCAAAGGCATCGATACCATTTATGACCTGCGGCAGTTCTCTTTAGTAGCGCTGCAAACCTGGCTTGGCAAACAAGGCTCCTATTTATGGCACCTGGCGCACGGATTAGATACCGGCGAGGTTCATCCTTATCACGACCCTAAGTCCATGAGCAGCGAAAGAACTTTTGAAAGCGATACTACTGATGCTGAGTGGCTGAAAAAAGTAATTATCCTGCTATCTGATAAACTTGCTTTTGAATTAAGGTCTGAAAAAAAATTATCGGCCTGTATAGCTGTAAAAATACGGTACGATGATTTTTCAACCCACTCAAAGCAGATGTCGTTGCCTTCAACATCCAATTCAAAAGTGCTGTTAGAGAAGGCACTGTATTTGTTTGATGAATTATACGAGAAGGAAAGAAAGGTAAGATTAATAGGCGTCCGCTTCTCAGACCTGGCCGATGGTAACTACCAGATAAATATGTTCGATGACCGCGAAAAAGACATTTTGCTTTACAAAGCCATTGACGAAATGAAGAATAAACACGGCCCGGGTAAAATTATATTAGCGCAAAACATGGGAGTTGGCAACGTAAAACAAAATGGCATTTTAGGGGCCATAAACAAAGAAGCCAAACGCGATGACAATAAGTTGAAAAAAAAGGAGCGGTAATTTGGTGCTTCATTTCTGCAATTAAATATCTTCGGCAATCTAATACCTGTTACGCTGATGCGATTTTTGTTTGTTTGTGTATATATGGCCTGGTGTTTTGTAAACGTATCTGCCAAAGATTACGATGGCAATAACGTACTCTCGGTTCTGGGGCAAACTACATCGTCCCAACTATTTAAAGAGTTTAAAGAATACTGGTTGTTAGATAAAGACTACCAAAACTTTGCACGCGGAATAAAAATTTACATCAACCCCATAAGTGATAAGGCCGAAAGCATAATTATTGCCGGCGATAATGTTGGGCTTGGCAGGTCAAGTTTTAAGAAATATATTGCCCGGTTACCTTTCGAAATAAACCTCGAAAACGACACTGCCCAGCTTGCCGGTAAATTGGGCCATGGTGAAAAACTAATTGGAAGAAGTACTATCAGGTTCTACCACGATAATGTTACTATTGAGGCCACATTTACCGATCTTAAAAATGGGAAAATATCCTTTCTGAAATTCAGTAAGGAGGCCAAACGGCCTGAACCAGCCTCGGTTCCTCCACCAACTCAACCACACAAAGAAAGCATTGCCGATAAACACAGGCAAATAGAACAAAATACTTTTTTAACCGGCACTAAGCCCAGTCCTAAACCAGTAAAGCCGGCACTGAATCAAACACCTTTTAAACAAGCTTTGATGGATGTTTTTAAAGCATCCCGCGAATCGTCTTTCGACAGTATAAAAAATGGCGAAAGAACGGATGGAAACTTCTGGAATTATAAGTATACGTACAACACCAGGCTTAAAATACCCGGCGAAAAGTATAACATGCTATATAGCTACCCTTTTGTTACCTCGCAACTTGATTTTGTAGTAGTGTTAAAGGAATCTGACAGTTTTGAAAAATCATTTGCAACGATGTATCATGATTTTGAAAAGCAGTTAACAGAAAATTTCCCGGCCTCAGAAGGGTGGATATCAAGCTGCTTACCGGGTAAAGATAAAAGCCAGCTTCCTGACCTTGAATTCCGTAATGATAAATACGGGGCCATTATTCTCGACCATTCCCAAAATCCCAGGGGCAGACACGTGCTATACCTGCGTTTTCTTTTGTTTTCGGACTAAACAAAACATGCGCCGGGCTTCTTTCATTTGTATGTTATTGGCCAAATAATTAGCTTTATAATACATCAGCTAAATATACCTTTATATGGATCCGGAAAATCTTGTAAAAGAATACTCAAATGGTGAGGTAACTATCATTTGGAAGAACGGCCTGTGTATACACTCCGCCAATTGCGTAAAAGGACTGCACGAAGTTTTTAATCCCAAATCAACGCCCTGGATAAATGCCAGTGCGTCAACCACCGAAAAAATTATTGAGCAGGTAAAAAAGTGCCCATCAGGCGCACTGAGTTTTTATATGAACGCGGATAAGCAGACGAAATAAATGCCTTTATCTCTCCTAACGCAATACAATATTAGTTTCAGTATAAAAATGCTTTATACATTTATCTATCCACCAACTGGTGTCACTTTTAGTATCAACTACCTGAAAAGTATGTGGTATATTCTGCAGTGGCGCCACCGGTAATGTTGGTTGATTTAATATGGTTGCCTGCCTTGCCATAAATTCGGTTTTGTATTTTGGAAAAATCCCTGAGCCAAAATCAACCAATATCTTGTTTGCATTACCGGTGGCAGACATTACCACAAGCGCTACTACGGCCAATATAAAAACCCTTACACCGGTTGTTTCAGGAGTTGCATTTTCCGCCAGGCGATAATGTGTTGAAAGAGATATTAAAGTAGCAATCCAAAGAATTATAAAAAAGGGAAACACATAATTCATAGTCCTGTGCTGGCCCAGTATACCCGTTGCCAGGTAAGGAATAAACGCAGCAATAAATACAGTGAATATAAGCAGCGAGAGCCAAATGCCGGCGGGCACTCTCTTCAAAGCCTCAACCTTCACTCTGTCGGCATTAACCATCACCACCAGGCTAAGGGCTACAAAAGGAACTGACAAAGCCCAATGGCCTATAAAACGAATAGTTTGCAGGCCGGCAAAAACAACGGAGTGTATAAAGTTAAACCGGTCCTGAAAAGCATTTTCCCGGGTAAAATTTCCCGGTGAGCATACCACAAACCCCGATGCAATTACCGCAACCAAAAGATGAATGAGTAAAATACGCTGAAACCTGCCTTGGCTTCCCTGTGGCGTATTAATTGCTGTTAAGTAAATAAGCATAGCCAGGTAATAAGCCGGAATTAAAGCTGCAGCAATTTCGTTAAAACCTATTGCAATTATTAAAAATAAAAGCGAAAGAAGAAACATGAGGATATTGTAGCCCCCACTCCTTAACAAAATAACAAGCAACGCAAGTTGAAGGATAAAACCAAGGCTTCCCCAATGGTAATTAACCAATCCTATATACCAATAAACCCCTTCGGTAATATTGGGTTGGTAGCATAAATAAAATAGTGTTATAAAAAGTGCAGCTATAATTGCGGCCCACAAATTATTCACGCATTGCCTGATGAAAACAAAAAACACAAACGGAGTAACAACTATAGAAATGAACGACACTAACTGATACAGAAATAAACTGCCCGTGGTAAGCGGGTGCAGGTTCACCAACACATCTGAAGTATATCTTCCATTCCAGTTAAGATATTGCTTTAAGAACTTCTGAATAAATGAAATTTTCTCAGAAGCCGTCCAGCCAAAGCAAAAATCATCTGCAAAAGGTAGTGCATAAAAGCAGGTTACCAGGTAAGGAATCAGCGCAGCTACTAAAAGTAAAACGAGAAGAAACTTTCTGTTGCGCATAAAAAATAAGGGCCAACATATATGTTGGCCCTGAAAAATAACAATTTTAAATCCCTTTACGGGATAACACCTTTGGCTTATTTCAAACCGAAAGCGGCTTTAGTTTCGTTAATAGCGTTCAGTTCTTCCCAAGGGAATAACTTCACTTTTATTTTCACTTCATTCTTTTTGCCCTTGTTGAAGACCTTGTCAACCACTTTCGTTTCGCGGCCCATGTGCCCGTACGAAGCAGTTTCCAGGTAAATGGGTGTGCGCAGGTTGAACCTCTTTTCAATAAAATAAGGGCGCAGGTCAAATTCTTTCATTTTAAGAATCTTAGCCGCTATTTCGCCATCAGTTAATTTAACCTTTGATGTGCCGTAAGTATTAACAAACAGACCAACTGGTTGTGCAACACCAATTGCATAAGCAACCTGTACCAAAGCCTCATCGCAAACACCGGCAGCTACCAAATGCTTGGCAATATGGCGGGTAGCGTAAGCAGCAGAACGGTCAACCTTCGAAGGGTCTTTGCCGGAGAAAGCACCGCCGCCGTGTGCACCTTTGCCGCCGTAAGTATCAACTATAATTTTTCTTCCTGTTAAACCTGTATCGCCGTGTGGCCCGCCAATAACAAATTTGCCGGTAGGGTTAACGTGATATTTGATTTTATCATTAAACAAGTCCTGCACACGCTTAGGAAATTTCTTCTTTACACGTGGGGTCAGAATATTGATTACATCATCCTTTATCTGCTTCAACATTACGCTGTCTTTTGCAAAATCATCATGCTGGGTAGATATAACAATAGCATCAATCCTTACAGGTTGGTTGTTGTCGTTATATTCAATAGTTACCTGGCTCTTTGCATCAGGACGTAAGTATTTCATCACCTTACCTTCTCTGCGTATTGCTGCAAGCTCGCGAAGCAAGGTATGTGCCAGTTCCAAAGGCAACGGCATATAGTTATCAGTTTCGCGGGTAGCATAACCAAACATCATGCCTTGGTCGCCCGCGCCTTGGTCTTCGGGCTTCTTACGCTCAACGCCCTGGTTAATATCCGCCGATTGCTCGTGAATGGCAGATAAGATACCGCAGGAGTTAGCTTCAAACATATATTCAGCCTTAGTGTATCCGATTTTACGAATTACTTCGCGGGTAATTTCCTGCACGTCTAAATAAGCATTCGATTTTACCTCACCTGCCAAAACAACCAGCCCTGTAGTAACCAGCGTTTCGCAAGCCACTTTAGATTGCGGGTCCTGGGCCAAAAAATTATCAATCAATGCATCAGAAATCTGGTCAGCAACTTTATCCGGATGACCTTCGGAAACAGACTCGGAAGTGAATAGGTATGACATAGTTTCGTTTAATTTATGAGGCGTGAAAATAACAAAATGCTGTGTAGTACCAACAGGTCTTTTTACAACCGCCTTTCGGGGTGTCATTTAGACTTGGGGCACAAGAACCAGGTGGAATGCATAATGCCCCATATTCACGGGGCATTATGCAAAAAAATCTAACTAAACAAGGAGTTTATCTGGTGTTTACAACCTTCACAACCGCCCGTGTATTATCAGCAAAGTTTATTTCTGCAAAATAAACACCTTCAGCATATTGGTTCATATCCACCATCCCTGATACTGATACTTCCTTTTGCAATAATAATTTACCGGCAACATCGTATAGTTTTACATTCTTCAACAGGTAATCGCCATTATTCTTTATCATCAATTGCTGGCCTAACATATAAACCTTCAGGTTTCTTTCAGATAACTCATCAATACCCAAAGGATAAAGCACCTCTAAAGTAAACCCTATTGAATCAACATGAACCGTAAGTTGTGAGGGATTCGATACCACTATTGGCCAGATAACTACGCCTGATGTCCCCACTATAAAACTTGCGGTATTTAGTATTACCGGACGTGTGATAAAACTGCCATGGGTAATAGTCTCTGCTGTATCGGTAGGATAGCTGATAGTGTTTGTATCTGCCAGCTGTCCGTTAATGGCAGCCCCAATGCTTATTACACCCGTAAAAGTAGTAGCACTATCATTGTAAATACTTACGGAAAGATTATAGACAGTATCCTTGTAGATAGTGTTGGTGTTTAATCCCAGAATTACGGAATCCAACCTCAGGTCCACCTGGGCATTTGCAATTGCTATGCACCACATAGCAATAACAAATAAAAGGCACTTTACAACTCTCATCTGATTACGTTTTAGGGTTTAACGAATTTCTGATTATAACTTAACCAACTTACCTGGTATTAAATACTTTGAATATCATCCTCGTATTATCAGCAAAATTTATTTCAGTCAGGTAAACACCTTCCGCATATTGGTTCAGGTTCAATGTACCGGAGTTCGTTAACTGTTCCTCATTCAGCAGCTTACCCGATAAATCATAAAGTTTTACGTTTTGCAGTAAATAATTTCCATTGTTCCGAATTATCAGCTGCTGGTCGCTCATATAAACCTTCAAATTCCTTTCAACGATTTCATCTAGCCCTAAAGGATAAAGAACTGTAACCGTTTTACCAAGCGAATCGGAAATATTCACCACAGAATCTAGCGGAAATAAAGCTTTTGGCCATATTACTACGCCTGAAGTACCAATAATAAAATCAGGGCTTAGAACATTTATTATCAATTCCCGCATAATAGTGTCCCCGCCTGCTATGGTGACAGATTGGTACATACTTTCGTAATACAATACGCCGCTAGCTATTGTATCTGCTGATACCGAATCTCCATTTATGGTTCCGCCAAAAGTAATATCTCCATGATATGTTGCCGAACTGTCATTATGGATAATAATTGTAAGATGATAGGCGCTATTTAGGTTAACAATATTCGGTAGCCCGGCCAGCGAACTTGAATCTAACCTCAGATTTACAGTTTGCCCGTTTATACTGCTCAGGCAAAATAATGCACCAATAAACAAAAGCAGTTTAATCCTTTTCATCATTTCCTTTTTTTTGCCTTTAATAATCATATCTCAATCTACCAAAATAAATATAAGCCTAAATCAACAAAAATTTAATGGCAAATATCAATGGCTTGCAATATTTACAATTTTATAGGTCTTTAGGCTACCATCTGCAAACATCACCTCTGCAATATACATCCCAGCAGCATATTTATCCATTGTTATAATCCCGGACGAAGATAGATCTTGCTCTTCAATCAATTTCCCGTTTATAGCATAAATCCTTACACGTTTAAGCAAATTTTCAGCATTCATTTTTATGTATAGCTGCGAACCATCCATATAAACCAGCAGCTTTTCGCCATAGGTTCCAGCTATACTTTCCGGGTAGGTTAGCACCGGAGACCATGTGGTGGTATCGGCTAAAATATGCGGGTCATAAGGACAAATAGGCCAGATTACCACGCCCGATGTACCAATAGTGCGAAAAATGGTGGGGGTAAAATGTATTGATATTTGCTTTGTTTCTGAATCCTGAGGGGCTATATTAATAGTATCCCAAAAGAACAGTCCTGCGTTTGGAGTTTTGGAATTATAAATAATCCCCCCTACTTCATACTCCAGATACATAGAATCGCTAACTGTCTGGGTTCCATAATTATGTAATGAAATAATACCGCTGTATCCCGCTGTATCACCTATAATTCCGCTGGTTGGAAAAGACACTATCCTTACACCAAGGGTATCCTGCGCCTTAACCTGGCAGGCAACAAGACCGAGCCATAATATTAAAAACCATTTCATAATTCTCATAGAAGGCGTAATTTTCCTAAAGGTAGAAAAAGTAAAGCTTGCTTTTAGAAGATTTGATTTTTATCTTACACTTCCAAAACCTCACCCGCAATGGATATTTTGAATCAGATAATTGAAAAACTAAGCAAAGAGGAAATAAGGAATTTTAAACTCTTCTACGGAAAATCAACAACCACAGAGGAACGAAAAGACCTTTTGCTTTTTAATTATATCCGCTCTTCAGGCGATAAATTTGACGAGCCAAAAGCAATTGGCAAGCTGGGTTACGACCACGAAAACAAGAATAATTATTACAGGCTGAAGAACCGCCTGATTGAAGATATAGGCGACAGTTTGCTTTTATTGCATACCCACAAAAACGAGCTATATGAGCTATTGCAATTTGTTCAGCTGTTTTACGTGTATTACGGCCGCAACCTATATAAAACCTGTCTTTTTTACTTACGCAAAGCAGAGCGCCTCGCCACCTCCATTGAGAATTATGAATTACTCGACGTTGTTTACGCCAACTTCATCCGCTTATCTGCCAACGTAATAGAAATTGAACCCTCCATTTATATTGAGAAGCGAAGCAAGAACGCCCTGATAGTGGCAAATCTCAGAGAGTTGGACGATATATTGGCAACCCTATCATACCGTTTAAAAGTTTCGCAAAACTTCGGTTCGCAGGATAAAGGCTTGTTGAAACAACTGCAGGGTAAAGTAAGGGATATATCAAAACGCACTACCTCTGCATTCGGTAAAAACCTGGAGGCCCGTATTTACCACGCATTAAGCAAAATATTTTTGCAGCAGCATAATTATGTGGCGCTTGAAAAGCTGGTCAAAGACACTTATCAGAAATTTGAAAAAGAGAAGTGGTTTGATAAAAGCAACCACGAATTAAAATTACAGATGCTAACCTATGGTGCCAACGCCATGTTTAAAATCGGATTTGAAAAACTGGAGCGTGATGGCGCACAACGAATTGACAGGGAGAAATTCAACGAGTCGCTTAACTACGCCGAAAAACTGGGCGAAGAAATACAGGCATACAACAAACTCCATTATGAAAAATATCTTTTCTTTTATTACAATGCCCGCTATCTCAATTACACCATACTCGACCCACTTAAAGGATTAAAGGTACTGGATGAGTTTGAGCATGAAATGAGAAAAAAAGAAAACACCTATTACGACTTCTTCATTTACCTTAACCGCGCAATTCCATTATACGACCTCGGGCGATATAAAGATGCATTAAAGAGCCTGGTGCGCCTTTACATAAGCGATGGCTACGAAAAATCCGACAAATCGCTTAAACTAAAGATAGAAGTTTGCGAATTGATTATCACTTTTGATGCCGGGGATATGGAAGCCCTGCAATACCGTATAGCCCAGGTCAAAAAAACATTCGCCTCCTTAAAAAATGAACCCCAGTTTAAACGCGATTTTGAAATGATGCAATTATTAGAAGAAATGGTTACCTCGCCTAACTATAAACGCGATGAAAAAATACAAAAGAAAATAACGCAGATGCTGAAAGCTAAAGTTGACAAGACTGAAGAAGATGCAGAAATTATAAAATACCGGAGGTGGTTGGAAAGAGTTAAGATTAATGCGTAAAACGGCAGTTATGAATTTTTAATCCTCCTTCACCAGCGCCGAAGGCAGCGACTTTGTATCCACCATAGTCTTACTTTGCAAAAACGATTGAAGGTTGCTAAAAAGCGCGGCTATATTTTTATTAACAAAAGCTGTTACTTCCAGCAAATCTCTGTTCTCATCCGCATTACTTACCAGGCTCCCTAATTTATCAGCCGAATCGAGCGGCTTTCCACCTTGCCATCCGTAAATAGGTTTTGCAGCATACGTGCGCTGGTTAAAATGATGGTATTTCATTTTACTGATAGTTGCAGTAAGTTGATGCCCGCTAACTTCCACTACAATATAATACTCCATGTAAAGCGCTCCAATGCTGGATGAGGAACTGCCAAAATATTTAATCAAACCCTTACCGCTCATTCTGCCCGAAGCAGGGTCAAGCGATTGAAGTGGCTGGGCATTATTAAATGCTTCTTCAACCAAAGTTTTGTTCTTCCCTCCACAATTAGGCCCCGCTTCATTCTGGCAGGTAAATTTACCCGCCCCGGCGTTAAACCAATCCTGAATCAGAGCATAAGCATCTTCATCGGTAAAGTTTGATTGTAGTTTAAAAGATTGGCTGTAAACAACCTCACCGCTGGCATCAACAGGTAATTTGCTTCCCGCGTGGCTATTTAAAGACAGCAGGCAGATAAGTAAACAACCCGATAAATTTCTCAGCGTTCTCATACTCTATTCATTTACGCAAACCATTTAAGAATGGTTCACCAAAATATATTGATGACAAGAAAATGGGTGTCGCTTACAAATTCGAACGCTAAAGCAAACACATTTATTACTATAAAGCAAGCTTATATACAATTTGGAGGTTTAGAAAATCATAATTTCAGGCTTTATCCTGCATATTTCAAAGACTTAGGTACACGGATAGCGGCGTATGTAGGTTACGGTCACCTGTAAGAAGGCCACTTGGTGGGTTAAAATTTGGGGGCCACTCTATCCGGCAGCATAGGTAAACGCGTCTTCTTCAAAGTTTGCTTTAAGAAAATTAAGCGCAGCTTGGGCTTTGTAATCTTCGGCAAACGCAACAAGATGTGCCTTTCCGCATTTCCGCCAACCCCAAATTCAACATCCTCTACCGGTATACGCTCGTCATCCTCCTCTAAAATAAACCGGGTAAGCGAAAAATCTTTATGCGGTTTAAATTCATAGTCTNNGTCGTTGGCAAATTCAATTCCGCCGAAAATAATGTTGTGTGCCAGGTTATAATCAATGAGCTCAACTCCTTCGCCCTGCTCATCTGGCTGGCCTTTTATTTCTTCCCATTCATCTATATCAATATTGAACCGGTATGCCGTGTCTTTTAAACCCAGGCACCATATATCTATTAAATAGCTGCCATAGGTAATATTGCCGTTACTATGCTTACGTGCAATAAAGATGGAGGCTATGCCGCTATCCTGCCATCCGGCATTAACAATACATTCATAAATGGGCAAGCTACGCGCTTTGGTACGGATATATTTTTCGGGCGAAAGAAATGCCTGGTTTGCCATGTGGTTTTATTTGTCCGTAAAAATATGAAATCAGTAACTGACATAGATAACGATTTGAAAANNACCAGCAGGTTCATCACATCCTCTTTACTCAATGCTTTTACAAAACCTTCGTCTACGCCTATAATATCTTTTACCAGCACTTTCTTCTTCTCTTGCAGGGCAAGTATTTTTTCTTCAATGGTATTATGGCAAATCATTCGGTAAGCAAATACTTTTTTTTCCTGGCCTATTCGATAGGTACGGTCGATAGCCTGGTCTTCAACTGCGGGGTTCCACCAGGGGTCAACAATGTATACATAATCAGCAGCGGTAAGGTTAAGGCCGGTGCCGCCCGCTTTAAGGCTGATTAAAAATACACGGCAGCTTTCGTTATTCTGAAAATTCTCAACGCTTTCTTTCCGTTTTTTTGATTGACCGTCCAGGTATTCATAAACAATATTTTCCTTCTCTAAGGCCTTCCGTATTATATCCAGCATACCCAAAAACTGAGAGAAAACCAATACTTTATGCTGCCCCGTTTTTTCGCGAATGCTGCGGATAAGTTCATCGGCCTTTATACTATCGCTGCCGTAATCTTCCGTAGTGTTTAACAACTTCGGCGAGTTGCATATTTGCCGTAGTTTAAGCAGGCCATCCAATATGGCAAAGCGCGCTTTATTCATTCCCTCTTCCTCAATCATCCGCAATAACTCAATGCGTATCTTTTCTTTAAACGCTTCATACACCTTTCTTTGCTGCTCGCCCATTTCGCAAAAAAGTGTCATTTCTGTTTTACCAGGCAACTCTTTAGCCACCTGCTCTTTTGTACGTCGAATTAAAAATGGCTTAATGATTTTGCGTAGCCGGTTAGCAGCATCTATATTACCCTCTTTATCAATAGCAGTGGCATAATCCTTTCTGAAACCTTCTACTGAGCCAAAAATGCCCGGGTTTAAAAAGTGCATTTGGGCATAAAGCTCCATCGTGTTATTCTCAACCGGGGTACCGCTCATAGCTATCCGGTTACGGGCTATCAATTGGCGCATAGCCCTATACCTTTGAGACGTAGCATTTTTAATAGCCTGCGACTCATCTAAAATTACATAGTTAAAAATTATTTCTTTAAAAATTTCAATGTCGCGCACTAAAGTGCCGTAAGAGGTAAGTATTAAATGTGTGCCACTTTTTCCCAGCAGTTTTTCATCGCGGTCAGCACCATAGTGCACATGATATTTTATAGCGGGTGCAAATTTTTTAAGCTCTTGCTCCCAGTTAAATAATAAGGTAGTTGGCATTACAACCAGATTGGCTTTTTTAGGATACTTCTTTATCTGGTCTAATAGAAAGCCGATGCACTGCACCGTTTTACCCAGGCCCATATCATCGGCCAGGCAACCGCCCCAGCCAAACTCATCTAAAAAATTTAACCAGGCCAAACCGTGTTGCTGATAATCGCGCAGATTAGCTTTCAGCCCTGGGGGAACTTTAACTTCTTTTATTTCTTCAAACTCCTGAAGCCTCTTTCTCTTTTGCTGTAACTCTTTCAGGGTTTTCATGTCTATCAATGTGTCATCAAAATCATCTAACAGGGTAAACTGGAATTTAGAAATCTGAAGGCCATCTTTTTTCATTTCCCCGGCACCAAAATACCTGCTGTATTTTGCTATCCATTCCTGCGGAAGGATACCTATGCTGCCATCGCTAAGTGTTACATACTGCTCCTTGCGCAACACTGCTTTTCTTATTTCTTTCAGGTCCGCCACCTGGTTACCGAATTCAACTTTTATTTTAATATCAAACCAATCAATACCCGAGCCCACTTTAATTTGAATGGAAGGCTTATTGGGGTTGTATTTTAGCTTTGTAAGTTTATTAAACCCAAGCACTTCAATATTGCGGTTGCCAAGTTTTTCAAACAAATCCATAAACCAGCCATCGTTCAGCAATTCAGTATAATGCAGGTACAGAAACCCACGCCCTATTTGCTGCTGAAACTGCGGATGAAGCGAAATGAAAAAATGTTTTAACTCATCTTCAGTTTCCTTTTGGCGTATCAAATGCAAAAAATCACCTTTCTCATCTTTTACATATTCCTCATCTGAAAATAATTCAACTTCATAACTGCCATACACCAGGTGAGGTTGCAATAAAATATTTTCTCCCAACTCGCTTAAATATAATTTTGTGCTGGTAAGCTCATGTTTTGTTTCCTGCTGTACCAAGGGTTGCCCATCATAAGTAACGGACACTTTTTTGCTGATAGGAATTAAATAGCTATTGATAAACTGTTCTTTAAGTTTTAAAGGCGTCCTCAGCTTTTTATGTATCATCAGTTCCTGCAAAAGCCAGGTTTCAGCGGCTGTTGCCAGGTGATAGATTACATTGTCTTTGTTGTGCTTAATAAAATACTGGCTAAAAAAAGAACACTCGTTTATGTCCAGCTCTTCATCATTATGCTTCAGTTCAATATCGCATTCAAAATATTTTGAGCCATCGTGACAATTGATTTTAAGTTTTACCGGTTCAATATCCAGCCGGCATAAATGGGTATCATTTTTCCTCAGGTTCGTCTCCCAGTGGCTGGGCAAATAGTTTGTAAAGTACAGGGGATACTTACTAAACTGCGGAATGAGTTTAAGCAGTGTTTCGTGAATAGAAGCAAAAGCCTGGTAAGGTTCAGAATTTAAAGGGTCCGTTCTATAATCCTGCTTGCGCACCATTTTGTTATAACGCAATATCTGCCGGCATTGAAAAGCTAACTGAAGAAAATCACTATCATGCGTTTCAATATCCGAACTGTTATCAGATAAATTTATCTGTATGATACTGTTTTTAAAGTTTTGCCGGGTTTTATCCCACTTACCTTTTAAGGGCTTTATTATAGGGGCCACGCCTTCATCTTTATTCACTATAAAAAATCCATAACCCCAATCGTTACCAATCGCCTTTACACCTAACAGATCTTTATTATAGGCTCCGTGATCAGATAAAATATTACCTGCAGTGCGGTTGGCCATACTTGTTAAGTGAGGTGGTAATATCAGGGAGGAGTCTTTCATTACCAGTGCCATGCGGCCCTGCTTTACTTCATAAAGAAGGTCTGTTTCTTTTACATACTCCTTATACTCTTTTAAAAGAGGCTCCTGAACGTTGGCTTTAAGTTCAATGGCAGAGGCCACAAAGTTTTCAATGTTATCAATGCCACCTATTGTACCGGATAGCATGTGAATGGTAGCTGCCATAGCATCGCTCAACTTATTTTGCCTGATAACGCTATTGCCTGTAATTACCAGGTCATCTCCCTCGGCTTCGAACTTTATGTTTTCGTTTTGGTGCGCATTAGGGTTAATATATTTTACAATAAAACCCTTATCGGCAAGTGCTGTAATTTCTATTTTATGATGATAATGGTAGAACGCATAAGAAACCCTTGGCATCATGTATTGAATGTTTGTAGCCCAGGGCTGCGACACCCGGACACTTGACTCTTTTTGCAATAATGGTAATTTTATAAATACCTGCTTTTGCTGGGCGGCCAGCGCTACAGCCACTATATGTTTACAATCATTATCCCAAGTATAAGCACACGAACAGGTAGCCTCGTAATAATCCTCAAGCAGGCTAATTTTTACATCATAAATACCGGCGTTACTCTCACTGTAAACCTTAGCCGTTATCTCATCAGTTTCCTTATCGTGCCGTAATTCAAAAACGCGCTTGGCCGCAAGTATCCTTTCCGCCTTTTTAAGCGATTGCTCTGTAGCGTTGTCAATTACCTCCTCTAATAACTCAGCAGTGATCATTAATTTAGTTTGAATGGCTCAATTTATAAAAGAAAAAAGCTTGTGCGACTAAGGGTTTTCTACACAGTGGATAACCCTATTTACAGCAAATGTAAGTTGAATGTGCGCAATGTATTTGCGTAGTAAAAAATAAGTTGTTATCCACTAAACACGCATCTTATCAGGCAGCCAGTTTATGATATGGCGCTTTATTTCATCGGGACTTAAATGCTCTTTAATGGCTTTATCTAATAATGCAGGCAATTCCTCATCAGGTGCAAATCGCATAGCTATTTGCTTAAAATCAAGCCTCTCCTCAATCTGCTCAAATCTTTTGCCGGTTAATATGTAATAACGCAGCCGCATTTCAAGCCGGACAATGCGGTTTTGGTTGCCAAGGGCATAATGCATTCTCACCATAACAGCAAGCCAGGTAATTAAAAATATAACTGCTGCCATAAAAATCCAGAGCAGGCGTTGTTCTTCATACTTATATATGCCAAAGCCGCAAACTGCAAATGCCGCTATAACAGCACCGTAGAAAAAGTAATGGTGAGGTGGGTAGTAGAAAATATGGTTTTTGTAGGATTGGGGTTTCATAGTTATAGTTAAACAAATTCCGGGCCAGACAAGTTTTAATTACCAGTGATAGCCTAAATCATTCAAGGAATCCTTCGGGAAGTTTGCCATAAATTTTACGGTATGCTAATACTGTTTTAGGCGGGTTGTTAAGTGATTGCTCCTTATCTTGTTCTGCCGCCTCATCTAATTGAGCCAATTGAGATTGAAATTTCGCTATTTCATCTTCCCTTTTTGCGTTTTCAATTTCTGCAAGTGCATTTTTCGCGGGCTCATATTCTTCAGGCTTTATTTCCTCCTGTTCTTTATTAAAAGAAAACAAATTCACCCTGGAATGTGAGTATCGCCAGTCACAGCCAAGTTGTTT
Organism: Bacteroidota bacterium; assembly: GCA_003165895.1. Taxonomy (GTDB): domain Bacteria; phylum Bacteroidota; class Bacteroidia; order Chitinophagales; family LD1; genus Bog-950. Next base: position 28,641 of record PMXD01000388.1, read on the forward strand.
AAGCCTTTCAAAAATCAACTCGTAAACACTTTGTACAGACAACCACGACTTTAAACCCATGGCGCAATAAAAATCGAGGTAATCAAATTTAGTTTCCGTCCATAAGCTATCATTCATAAAATCAGCAAGGGTACTACCTGTTCCACGGAAAGAGCCTAAATCGTATTCAATACCATTCTTGTCGAACACGGTATGGCCATCAGAAAAAATCTTCCACAAGCAGTTGCCAAATAAATCCAGAAATTCATAAACCGGTTTAACAGGAGTGGCTTCATATTCTTTAACGATTTCCTCTAAAACCGGCATATCAAATTTTAAAAGTTTACCGTCTTTATGGGTTTCATACAAATCCATCCTATAGGCAAAAATCTGGTCATGCGTAGGATGTAAGTAATAGAGATAAGGAGAGTTTTCCCAACCATCGGGTGCAAGCACTTTGATAGTTTCTTCGGGCGATTGGAAAAGGTGGGTTAGTAAAGATTGGATTTGCTTATCGGATGCCTGCATGATAAATGAAAATAGAAGGTTTTCGGGCTAAACCTTTATTACTATACGAAAAAAGCCTTCAATATCAACGAAACAATCCCAGCCAACACTACACCCAGCATCCACTTTACAACTAATAATTCGACTTTAATCGGCGCTAAATCAATTTTGGTGGCAAGTATGTCTTTATCTGTAATTTCCATATTAAGTCGCTTTTTTAGGCCCTTTCTTTTTGAAAGATGCATTACTGGCTTTAAGCAACTGCTTAAAATTTAACGGCTGCGAATAATCAATATATTTAGAGGAATCCTCATCAGGCATTTGCTTGACAGAAAACTTCTTTTTATCTNNTATCTATAGTTTTCATAAATCCAATCTTCCCTTTTCAAATAAAATAGAAAACCGGTTGGCAATTCTCTTTGCTATACGAAAAATGCTTTCAATATCAACGAAACAATTCCTGCTAATACCATACCGAGCATCCACTTTACAACCAGCAAATCAACTCTAATCTGCTCCACCTCAGTTTTAGTGGCAATATCTAAACTGTTATTAAAATCCACGTATTATTTACTTAACCAATTTCATTAATGTAATTATAATACCTGTACAGGCAATAATGGTTCCAACAGTCCACTTTAGATTTTCCTTAAAACCGCGTTCCATGTCCGCTTTTAAGCCTTCTATGGCAAGCCTTACATCGCGGGTCTCACCGTGAAAGTCATCTTTTGTAACAAGCCGGTCTTTATGGGTCTGAAATTCTTCGCTAACAGCTTGTTTTATCCCTTCTACTACAGTTTGCGCCTCTTGTTCGCCCAATTTTGCTTTCAGCGTGTTGAACAAAGTAATTTCAGAAACTACCATACCTAAATATTTTATGCTAAGATAAATAAAAAGCCGGTCAATTTATTATGCAGGTATGGGTTCCCCATGTGCCGCTAAACTCTCCAAAAAAAGCTCAACTGCCTCCTTAGCGTTGGTTATCGCCTCATCCATGTCAGCACCGTAAGTTATACAACCAAGAAAAGCAGGAACCGTAACCGTAAAACCACCTTCAGGTTCTTTATTTAAAAGGATTCGGTAGGTATGTTGTTTCATGATTTTGCTTTCAATACAAAGGTACAAATAAAAAAGCTACTCAAATTATTTTGGCGAACTGACCGATTTAAAGAAAACACTATCGGTATTTTTATAAAAGAATTCAGCATCTATTCCGATTTTCTCCACTTTTAGAGGTATGTCCATCGATTTATAATCTGGATAACTAACTTTTTTAAAATCAAATTTATCCAGCACCTTTTTTGCGACAATATTATGTGCACGGATTTCAGTAAATACATGCACTATTCCAATTGATTTCAGATATTTTAAAAGCAATGGAAGTATCTCTGTAACAATAGAAGAATTCTGATATTTCTCTAAAATGTATACTGCCTCTATTATACAGCCTTTAGTAATTCGGGGAACAGGATCTCTTATCCATGGATTACTAATAGAATCTTCAATTGGCTTAAATAAATCAACACGAATTAATCCTGCAAAAGCATTATCAGCTTTACAAAATATCGAGGATAATATTTCAAGATTAACATTCTGATATAACATCATTTCTTTAAACCTGTCCGAAATTTCTTCTTCAGTGAAATGCTGTTGTTTTAAATATTTGGTAACCGCTTTGTCGTTATAAACTGCAAAAAAATAAGGAACATCATCGACAATCATATCTCTGAATATAGCATTACTTGTTTCCCCTTGAAAAGATAGCTTATTATGCACGTATATCCTTTCTTCTTGAACTTGTTGTTCAATGGCTTTTTCTTTCTTTATTACGAGTAGTTCGATTATTGAGACAGCTTTTGCAACATCAACTTGAAGCCCAAATATCAAAATCTGTTGGGTTATATTTTTTATGGCTATTTCATCGTTACTACGACTAGCTTCAACATATGCCATGGCAAAATCGTCAACAGCACCCTCTCTGTTTTTTTCTTTTAAATATAATCGACTAAAGGCTCGTATTGTATAAAGCTCAGCTATATCTAAATCTCTAATTGGGTAAGAATTACTGCGGATTATCCCATATGTTACAATAGCGCTCCCGCATTGAATCTCTGCTTCTTTGAAGTTATATGATTCGTTATATACTAATGCCAGGCTTCTTAAATCTCGGGCGAGAGATATCAGCCACTCATTGAACTGTTTAAAGTTCTTTTCAGAATCAGCTTCATCTGCCTTTTCTTTTCCAAATTTTATTGCTGCTAAATAGTCTTCTACCGCTAAGTCATGCTGCTTTAAATTGAAATAAGCAAAAGCCCTATTACTATATGCACTATGAGAAGGCTCACAGTTAATAGACTTGGAAAGCATTTGGACAGCCATCGGGTAATCCCGTTTACTCAATGCCGTTTCTCCCATCTTGTTAAACTCAATGCTTTCCACTCTTA
>PMXD01000134.1:0-719 GCA_003165895.1 Bacteroidota bacterium
CAGGGGAGTCGAATATTTATAGCTAATCTTCAGGTAAAATAAATGACCCCAGCGGGGTCGAACCCCGACAACGCTTAACTTAACGACAATGAACTATAATAGCTATTTCTTGATTGTTTTCAGCCTTTAAGATGACCTATGTTACTAAACTTAGAATTTAGATAGGGTAACTTTAATAATGGAATGCACCATTTTAATAAACGAGGACGGAACAACCGATTTAAGGCATTTAAAGAATCAAAATGCCATTGTACAGAGGCTGTGTCTGTCAGGTACAGGTAACATGGGTGCATGTATTATAACATTCTGTCACCAGGAAGAGTCTGCAACTGCCCATAAAGAAGTGATGTTTCTAAAAGCCTTACACGAGAAATCCCAAATCTTATTACCGCATATAAAAAGCTTCAACGCTTCTTACTATGACTTTTGCTTTTTCGAGAGATTCACTGGGAATATTTGTTATGGAGATGAAATTAAACTTTCTGTGTTTGTGGAAAATGGAGATTAATTTATACCACAACAAAATCTCAATGTTCAGGAAAAATTGAGCCTCGTTTGTTGTAATTATACCAATTAGACAATGAAATTACACCATTTATTTTGCGGGATAAGATGACATCTTTTTTCAAGATGTTATCTTTGTATCTGCTAAGGCTTGTAAGTAGGGTAGATAATCACTCTGGTCTTTGCATGCCTTATGTACCAGGCCCTGACAGCCA
>PMXD01000134.1:766-9111 GCA_003165895.1 Bacteroidota bacterium
AATGTTGAATTATGAAAGAGGTCCAATGATGCCCTTAGTGTTCTGAGAATTTTATAAATCTATGCTCAATTGGCCACGGCCTTAGTTGATCCCGGAGACCGGCTTTTCCACTAAACTACTTTTTAATAAATTGCTGGGTAATTTCATTATTTAGTGTTACAAAGTAAACTCCGGCCGGCAGATAATTGATGTTTATTGATGTAACCCGGTTTTCTATTGGTTGCATAAAAACTTCGTTCCCCAGGGCATCGGATATTTCCAATTGCGGGAGTTTATCAAATCCGGCAACTGAAATGTTGATATAGTCAGCCGCCGGATTTGGATAAATAGTAAACAAGTCCGTTGCATTTATATTCTTAATATCCGTAGTGGTATTTCTGTCAAACACAGCAAACTGGCTAAAAGAAGTAACCCCCGTAAGCGCCAGTGAGAAATAGTCATCAGCCGCTGTTGTTGCCGCTGTTGGCTGGCTTTTATTCCATGCCCCGTTTATGTAATGTGAAACATACGCCTCCGTGTTATCAAATCCATTTACCTGCATACCCTGGTTCCAAAACATTTCAAGATCAACATTCGCCCCGGCGGTAGTGGATGAGGATACTTCCCAACTGGTGTTCACCACGCTTTGGAAAGCAGATATATCTACTCCGCTGGTGCCATTTGCCAATACACCCTCATGCGCCGACACCCCAAAATTGGCAGCCAAAGCAGCATTATTGGTAACCAGTACAGGTGCGTAGTTAGCTTGTGTACCCACCTGGAACATTCCGGAAGCGCCTGCACCGGCAACCGGCATTATTAAACTACCACTGCCATTGGTACTTATATAACTGGCAGAACCTCCACCCTGAATGGCGCCGCTGTCAGAAATAACAAGGTCATTGTTGCCTATACCGAGCATTCCGTTTAGAAGTGAAAGTGTACCGCTAACCGTTAGCTGCGAGGCCAGGTATACACCACCTGAAGAACCTATATTTATTGTAAGGTTATTGATATGCCGGCCCCCGGAGGTAAACATAACTGTCCCCGCACCACCAAAGCCATCGAAGGTAAGGTTAGAACTTGCATTACCAGCCAGTGAACCCGAACCTGCAGACATAACAGGCCCATGAACAGTAAGAGTCTGACCATTCAAATTTAAGCTACCCATGTTTAAATTGACGGATCCCGAAACCTGCACGTCAGAGCCTAAATACACGCTGCCATTCGTATCTGTGTTTATTGTAAGGTTGGCCAGTGTATTGGCTGATGGGCTGAGCATCAAAGTGTCGCTCACTCCGGGTCCACTTATTGTAAGGTTAGACATGGTGTTGCCAATCAGACAACCGGTACCAATAGTTTGCATCGACCCGTTAATTGCAAGATTAAACCCGTTCAGATTCAGACTGCCTTGATTTAATGCCAGGCTGCCTGTGATAGTAACATCAGATCCTAATGAAATTATTCCGGCCGGGAGGAAGTTCAAGGCCAAATTATTGATGGTTTGGCCAGTTGCGGAAAATGCAATTGTTCCGGCATTCCCTGAACCGTTGATAATTATATTTGAATTTGCATTCCCCGAAACAGAGCCAAAATCTGTGGTACTGATTCCACCGTTAATGGTAAGACTCTGGTTATTGAGATTAAGGACACCCCGTTGCAGGTAAAGCATCCCCGGAACGGCCAGGTCGCTATTTAAATTCAGCATACTTGAAGTTGCAGGCATATCAACTGTAATATTTTGGAGTCCCGGTAATTCCACTTCTGCCCCAATCACGGAAGCTTCGCCGGAATACATCAAATTAAATACATTACTAATATTTAATGAACCTTCATTTGCATTAAATGCCCCTCCTGCCATGTTAATAGTGGAATTGCCCGCAAGGTTGAGTTGCCCCCCTGTTCCTATTTCAACCGTTCCCGGCATTAGTGCTAATATGTTGTTTACATACAGAAATCCGTTTATCGCCAGATTGGCCTGGTTATTCGTAAACCCGTTTACATTGATGATGCCCAGGAAGGGTAATAAACCGGATGGCCCGATAGCTATTTCTTCAATAAAAACAGTACCAGTGCCTGAAAGGGTACCTGCCGTTATCGTTAAGCTGTTGCTTCCGGCAATTGCACCATTCACAGTTACGGATCCAAGGGGGGCATTTACCGTTACGTCCGAATCAAGCGTAACCGTAATACCCGGAGGGATTAAAATACTATACCCTTCTGTGATGTTCAATCCGGGGCCGCTTCCTCCCCATGTTGTTGCATTTGACCAATTACCACTGGCTGATGCAATAAAGGAGGACGCAGATGATGTGAAACTGATTCCTAACAAAAAAATGATTGTTAGAAACGTTGGTTTTGGGGAGAATAAATTGGGTTTCATGGTGTTAAGGTTTAACTATTATTAATTTTAAATCACTACTGGAAACAATGAGGTTTGGCCTCGTTTAAACGCGGTTCACCGGACTAATAATAAATTTCAGGGGCTTCGTTTAATTGCATCCGGGCTTCCCCCCGGCGGGTATAGCTACCAACTAATTCACCATAACCAATTACATGATCTTTTATGGATTTCATCACCTCATATTTAGTTGAGCAGTAATGAAGGTGCAGGAAAGTATCAAGTGCATACAACATGAAGTAATAATATCGTGTGTCATTACCATGGCACGGGCCACGGTAATGATGGTGATTAAAAGCATTGAGCCCCTCAGTGCCAGGTATTGCGCCCTCGTTTATATATTTTGATGGAAAAATATCCCAAACCAGCCAATGCACCCAGCTGTCAACCGGGGCTTTAGGGTCTTCAACAATCAGCGCCATGCTTCGGGTTTCATCCGGAATTTTACCAACGATAAGAGGCGGACTGATATTAGCCCCGTCGTTGCTGTATTTTTGAGGGATTTCGCCCATGTGAGGAAATGCCGGGCTTTTTAAGGTAACCTGTTGCACTGCATAGGAGGCGGTTGTTACAAATAATGATTGAGTGAGGGGCATAAAATTTATTTTTAAGATTAGGAAATAATTGGTTGAAGACAGTTGTTGCAGGTATTTAAAACTTATTTCTGTTGCCGGTGCCGGCAGTATCCATCATCAATTGCCGGTTACAGACTTAACAGTAAATCACATCAGCTACTTATATGCCATGATGTTTCCAGCAAACCCAGCGCTGCCGCATTTCCAAAATTGATGTCGGCTTTTTGTTCATTGCTAATACCATCATAAACATCAAAGAAGTTGGTTAGGGTATTAACATACGCTTTGGGAACACAAGGCCAATCGGTACCGAACAGAACATGCTTGCTGCTGGTAAATGCCATCAGGCCCGGAAATACAGTTGGGCTTGATGAAACAGCAATTTCAAAATAGAAACGGGTCAAATCTTTCATTATCCGTGCCATCCCCTCAGGGCTGCTTCCGATGCTGGCTATCCTGCCTGCAGCATAGGGTAAAAAACCACCGGCATGAGCCAATATTATTTTTACATCATGATAAGTTCTCATGGTGCCCGATTGTATCAGGGAAATAGCCGCACGAACTGTACTGAGTGAAAAATCAGCTACATATGGTGGTAACCCCTGCATAGCCAAATTACCCGGCAGATTATTAGGATGGATAAAAACAACAGCTTTCCGGTTATTCAAGGCTTCTAACAAAGGCTTGTTGCCAGAGTCGCCAACATATTTTTTCCCTTCGTTGCTAAGCAGCACAATCCCGTCGGCATTTAAATGATCGAGCGCATAGTTCATTTCAGATATTGCTCCTTCAACATCCGGTAGCGTAAGTGTTGCGAAAAAACCAAATCTGTCGGGATGTTTCGCAACCAGGTCTGCGGCGTATTCATTTACCATCCGCGCCATCTCTCTTGCCTTGATGTCGTTACCCATCTGCACTCCCGGCATAGACAGGGATAGAATGGATTTGGTAATATAATTTCGGTCCATAAGCGCCAAATGGTCTTCAACGTTCCATTTCGCCAGGGGTGCTCCGCCCGCGTCATCAATACCGTAATTAGCCAGGTAACTTCGGTAAAATGCCGGTACAAAGTGCGTGTGTACATCTATTCGGTTTATAGGCTCCATTTTCTTTGGTTTTATATAACTTATATTAAAATCGTAATGCCGGGGGCGGCTCTTTTTACTAAATCTTTTATACCATGCTACCCCAGGCGGCCTGGCATTTTAAATGCTTAATAGGTAACATGACACCGGACGTTAGATTGGCCGGCCGCTTCAGGGTTATCTCCAATTTCGGAAACACAACTGCCGCTCATATCAATTTGTTTAACAAGGTAATGGAGGTAACCTTTTCCGTAATAGAGGAAGTCGTAGTTTATAGGGCCAAGGTCGTTGCCTTTGACATTCAGCCGCACAAGAATATCAAAATTAATATTGTCGTCGGTGCCCTCAATAACATAGTAGTTAACGTTAACTTCCCTTGTAATCCTGAAAGTTATTTCGTCACCAGCATCGGTTTTTTCTATGGAGAGATTTTGAGCGGTTGCATAAGTTATGCAAAGGAACAAAGCATAACAGGTAATTGTGGTTTTCATGTGTGTGGGGGTTAAGGGGGTCACAGAAATACTGGTTCCAATTATAAACCTGAATCATATTGTTTAACGGTATAAAGTTAAGCCTGCAAACGGGCGATGGCAATACTTAAATTAAGTATTTTTATATTTAATTTGAGTTTTCCTGATGGCATGAATACCTGTTTTTTTCTGCAGATCATTCATTTTTATCAGTACTGATGGCAGGTAAAAATACTCCCCTGTTCAGGTGACCCGAAAAGTACCGTTATAACAGGCCTCTTTCACAATTCGCTCTTTTTGAATCCTCACCCCGGAGCGGCCCTCTCCGAAGGNNGAATTATGAAAGAGGCCTAATGATTAACTATTCAAAGCTTAAATTAAATTGATCAGTTTGGCAAAAGTTACAACACCTGTAGTATCAGTGCAATTAGTTTTTTTTATAAGGTTTCTTCGGTGTGTCTCTACCGTATGAGGGCTGATGAATAGTTTCCGGGCTATACTTTTTGTGTCAAACCCCTGGGCAAGCAATCCTATAATTATTTTTTCCTGTTGCGAAAAGGTTTTTGCAGGCCCTATTTCGTTCAACTCATGGTCATAATCGTACATCAGGATTTTTCCGGGAATAGAAATTACACAACCCAGAGAATCATGTTTTTTAATATGCCCTACATAGTGTATGAAATTAAGCAGGAGCGCCGGCCTGCCAATTTCGTCCACCTCCAGTGCGACAGAGCGTTGCAAAATCTGCACATATTCTTCACCACCGTTTTTAAACAGATAACTGAGGCACATAACCGCACTTTGATAGTCGCAGGGTTGATGTTCAATAAAAGACTCAATGCTTAGCTGCTGAAGCTTAACTGATGCCTCAATCTGAGCGGGATGCCTCCGCGATAGAAATTGGGCAAAACCATCCATCCCGGTGAACAATTCCGGATCGAGGCCCGAAAGTGTTTTGAGTTTATCGCTCATATACAGAAAGCCGTTTGTGTACGTATTGAACAAAAAAACAACCACATTATTTTGCACAGATACTCCATCCAGGAATGCTACTTTCTTCTTCCACCCTTCCTCCACCACCGGGTCGACATTGGCGTCAGGTGTCAGGTACTGCAGCGATTGAAGTATTTTGCTTAGCGGGATGGCCTTCTCTTGTTTAATATTTTCCATTTAATTCAAAGGGTATTAAAAACTATTACTTATGCTGATTCAAATTGAAATAAGACGCAAAATCTACCATCTCCCTTTCTCCGGATTCATAGGATCGTTTATCAAAATTTCATAATTTTAAATTCTGTCCTTCTGTTTACAGCATGTTCCTCTTCAGTGCACTTAACCACATAACTACCTTCGCAGGCGCATTTATTTAACAACTTGCTTTCGCCGTAACCGATGGCCGTCATACGCTTTCTGTCAATACCCTGGCCGGCAATATAATTTACTGCTGACCCGGCCCGTTCACCGGACAATACCATAGGGTGCAAACCAAATTGTCGCGGCACATTGGTGGCTGGCATCCCCGCCAACCGGGGTTCGGAAGATTCAAAATGCACCTACGCAAACCCTCTAACTCCCGAAACGNNTGGCGACAACTTGGTTTGCACCCGTCTGTTTATTCATCCAGTTACAAAACCGGGATACTGTAATTTTAAAGTTCATTTTTTTATTTTATGAATCCGGCCCTGATGGCCATGGCCACAGCTTCGCACATATTATGAACTTTATTTTTATTTATAATGTTTAACCGGTATTTTTCAATAGTCCCTGCATGCAACACCATTAACCGGGCTATATCCTTTGTTGTTAAACCATGCGCTATTAATTCAAGTACCTGTCTTTCGCGGCGGCTTAACATAGTTAAAGCACATGCACCATGGTTTTCATTTATCGCCATGAAAATATTATTCCCTTCAGTTTTTGGAACTGGCCATGCATTGACGCTCCCATTTTTTTCATCCGCCCTTATTGATTTTCCTTTTGTCATAACCTGATAGCTGTTTTAATTACCAAACTGTTTATCCTCTGGAGTACTTATTCAGTGAATGGTCATTTTGTTTTTGGAATATTTTTCTTCAAACCGATCACGTATAACATAACAGGCGGGCATGGAACGACGGGGGGTATCGTTCCATGGTATAAGCCCATCTTGTTATATATGCCGGCCATTTTTTGTTTGCTTTTTATTGATACAGACAACAGGGGCATTTCTTCACTACAAATTCTGACCGAACTAAATTCAACCACATTTTTACTTAGGATATCTGCTGATGATCCGGCAAAGCGTATTTCTGAAAAACGCATCATTTCAATCCTTTCAGGGGTGGGGGTGGCAATCCTGTTAAGGTTATTTCTGTTCATCATAAATATTGATTATAACTTTTGTAAATTAGTGCCGAACGCCGGGCTGAATAGCTATCGTAAAACAAATGTATAGATATAAATATTTAATAGCGACGTATTTTTACTGATTTATAAAGTTGCGTAATTGTACGCGGTTTTTATTTTTTTTAGTTGCCCGGTGTTCTCAGATTACAGGCTTTTAAGTAATGCAATTTGTCCGGGCCATTCCTCCTCCATCCCATTCGCGTGCTAAGTTTATTCCTTTCTTTAAGAAGCTGTTTAAAATTNNATTATTAATGTAATTTAAAACAGTTTCTCAGAGTTTTACTAATTCGTTTTTAATAGCGAAAGTGACTAGTCCGATAGCAGTTTTAACACCCAGTTTATTCATCATATGTTTACGAATACCCTCCACAGTGCGCTGGCTTAAATACATTTTTGTTGCAATATCACGGTTGGAAAACTCTTTGCTTAGTAACTCAATAATCAGTAATTCCCTTTCCGAAAACTTTCTTCCGTTTATCCGAAGTGCGGGTTTATGGCTTTTGGGTTGGGTTAAATTATGAAGGAGGGCCACAGTGGTAGTTTCATTAAAATGAAATCCCTTTTCAATAACATCCTCAACGGCCTGTAATATCTCCTCAGTCCCTGATTTTTGAGATATATAACCATGGGCCCCGTGCTTTAATGCGTAGTTTATTAATAAGTCATTGTCATGCATTGAAACAACAATTATTTTAACCAGTGGATTCGACACCTTTACTTTTTCTATTAATTGAAACCCATCTGTTCCCTGAATGAGCAACAATAAAGCCGAGATATTTTTCCTGTCATTCAGTTTGCTTATCGCTTCGCAATCGCTTGAAGCCAGGGCCGCTATTTTTAATTTTGGAATTTTTTCTATTACGGCAACAAGGGCTTGCCGAAAAAAAGTATGATCGCTTACTATCATAATATTATATTGCATAGCCCGGCTTTTAGGGATTGTTATTTTTAAAGTGACTAACCTGCCTCCTGAATTTACGGCCTGTTGTGAACATGGAACCCTGTTGAAAAAGAATATTGTATTTTCCCCGCTGGTTTTATTACATGCAATCCAATTGGTTTACCGCCCAAAATATTTTCCTGACGAACGAAATTCATGAAGGCTGAAAAGCGGGTGTAAGATGGTACAATTTCCATCGTTTGATTCATGACTCTCCGGGTATACATAATTTTGATTACTACAACCGGAAAATCTATAAAAAGTATAGTGAATAGTTGCAGGGGGTACCACATTGTTGATAAATTATGTTGCAAAGCTCGAACATTTTTAAACTAATGTCAATACCTACATATAGGTATTTATTAGTTGTTTAATAAGTCGATTTGTTTTGCCTGAATTTTAAAGTAAGGATCCAATAAATCCGAACTAAACAACCTCGCAGCAAGCTGACGGGGTATTGTGGAAAAGCCGGCCTCAAAAATCATCAAAGGCCGGGGCCAATTGAGCATC
>PMXD01000012.1 GCA_003165895.1 Bacteroidota bacterium
ACAAATGGTGCAGTAGGCGCAACGGGTGCGGCTGGAACGAATGGAACAAACGGAAGTAATGGAGCGGTGGGTGCAACAGGTGCACAGGGAATACAAGGTATCCAGGGTGTAGCTGGTATTACTGGTGCACAAGGCATTCAGGGTGTAACTGGTTCAGCAGGAACTAACGGAACAAATGGTGCGGTTGGTGCAACAGGCGGCCAAGGCATACAGGGTATCCAGGGCTTAGTAGGCTCAACAGGTGCTGCTGGAACAAACGGAACAAATGGAAGTAATGGAGCGGTTGGTGCAACAGGTGCACAGGGAATACAAGGTATTCAGGGTGTAACCGGTTCTGCAGGAACAAATGGTGCGGTTGGAGCAACCGGTGTTGCTGGTGCAGCGGGAGCGATAGGTGCTACTGGAGCAAAAGGAGCAACAGGCTCTAACGGCTCTACAGGGGCAACTGGTAATAACGGAACAAACGGAACCAATGGTGCACCGGGCGCACAGGGTGCAACCGGTGCTGCAGGAACGAACGGTACGAATGGTGCAGTTGGTGCAACAGGAACCCAGGGCATACAAGGTATTCAGGGTGTAGCTGGTGTTACAGGTGCACAGGGCATTCAGGGTGTTGCCGGAGCAACCGGGGCACAAGGAACTGCGGGAACGAACGGAACGAATGGAAATAACGGCGCAGTTGGTGCAACAGGCGCACAAGGCATTCAAGGGATACAAGGTGTTGCTGGTGCAACTGGTGCTCAGGGTATTCAAGGTATTCAGGGTTTAGCTGGTGTAACCGGAGCGGCTGGAACAAATGGAACGAATGGTGCAGTTGGGGCAACCGGTGCAGCTGGAACAAATGGAACCAACGGAACTAATGGTGCAGTTGGTGCAACAGGCGCACAAGGCATCCAGGGCTTTGTAGGCTCAACGGGTGCCGCTGGGACAAATGGAACAAACGGAAGTAATGGTGCAGTTGGCGCTACGGGTTCACAAGGTATACAGGGCGTAGCGGGTGCAACGGGTGTTGCCGGCGCAGTTGGTGCTGTAGGGGCCGCTGGCGCGAAAGGCGCTACGGGTTCAACAGGTGCACAAGGTGTTACAGGCAATACCGGTGCAGCCGGAACCAATGGAGTTACCGGAACAACAGGAGCGGCAGGCACAAACGGAACAAATGGTGCTGCAGGTGCAACAGGTGCCGCTGGAACAAATGGAAGCAACGGTGCAGTTGGTGCCACAGGAACAGCTGGAACAAATGGAACGAACGGAACAAATGGTGCTGTTGGCGCAACAGGCGCACAGGGAATACAAGGTATCCAGGGTGTAGCAGGCGCAACCGGCGCGCCAGGAACAAATGGAGCAGTTGGTGCAACAGGTGTAAAAGGAACGACAGGTTCTACCGGCGCAACTGGTAATAATGGTGCCACGGGTATTACAGGCGCCACCGGAGCTAATGGAACAAATGGAGCAGTTGGTGCCACAGGAGCAGCCGGAACGAATGGAACTAACGGAACAAACGGAGCAGCTGGTGCTGCCGGAGCTAATGGAACGAACGGCGCTGCTGGTGCTACCGGTGCCCAGGGTATTCAGGGTGTAGCCGGTGCTACAGGCTCCACTGGTTTTCTGGCGGCGGGCAGTGCTGCCGGTAATACTCCTTATTGGAACGGAACTTCATGGGTATTAAACTCAAGCAACATATACAACGATGGCGGAAATATAGGCATAGGCACTACTTCACCGGCATATACATTGGATATTACCGGAACTGCGCATGTATCAACTTCTTTAGCAGTTGGTGGTGCGTTTTCAGTAGGCGGTGCTGCAAGTGTTGCAGGTAGCGAATCAATTGCGGGGCAATTATCGGTAGGAGGGTTAAGCACGTTCTCATCAGCAGTAACTATCGGGGCTTATACTCTGCCAACATTGGATGGAACCAATGGCCAGGTATTAACAGCTAACGGTACAGGTGGTGTAACATGGACCAGTGCTAACGTAGGATGGGCATTAACCGGTAATTCAATCAACCCGGGTACTAACTTTATTGGCACAACCAGCAATAACTCTTTCAGGGTGCGCACCAATAATATTGAGCACCTTACGGTAGATAGCAATGGTTATGTTGGTATTGGTCTCACAACACCTAGTCATGCATTACAGGTAGTTTCAAACGTTGCGGGAAGCAGTTCAATGACTATTCAAAACACAACAGCAACAGGGTGGACATCTATTGATTATTTTGGCGACGATAACAACATGGATTTTACTACAGGATATGCTAATTCAGCGGCAGGGGGAATATTCTCGGGCAACGCTTATATTAATAGTTATGGAAATAATTTCCTTTTAACTACCAATTCATCTGAATATTCAATATTCATGAATGGTTCAAATGGTAACATAGGTATTAATACAAACACGCCTCAAAACAATTTTGATGTTAACGGTGGTGCAGCCTTTGGTTCTTATGGCGGTGTAAATGCTGCACCTAATAACGGAATGATAGTATCTGGTAATTCAGGTATCGGTACTTCATCTCCGCAAAACAAGCTTGATGTAGCCGGTGGCATGGCAATAGGTAGTTATGCGGGCACAAATACAGGTCCTGATAACAGTCTTATAATTTCCAATACATTAGGTGTGGGCGTAACAAACCCTATTTCAAAAATGGATGTTAGCGGGGGTGTATCAATAGGTAGTTACGCGGGCAGTATAGGCGCGCCTGCCAATGGTATAATTATGTCGGGCATACTTGGGGTGGGAACTTCCTCGCCAAAATCTGAGCTTGACGTAAACGGAGGGGTTTCAATAGGAGCCACTTACGCAGGCACCATAGGCGNNTAGGCGCCCCTGCAAACGGTATGATCATACAGGGAATTGTAGGCATTGGTACTTCAACACCCAAAAACAATCTTGATGTAAGCGGTAACCTGGCCATAGGCAGCTATGCAGGTGTAGATGGCTCTCCGTCAAATGGTATTATCGTTTCCGGCACTGTTGGTATAGGAACCGCTTCACCGTCAGATAAGTTACAGGTGAACGACGGCAACATAGGTATCAGCAACGACAATAACACGGCAGGAACATTGAAATTCTATGAGCCAAGCACCAGCGGTAGCAACTACATGGCTTTCAAAGCTCAGGCAATGTCGGCAAACGTAACATATACGTTACCGGCAGCCGATGGCACCAGCGGCCAGGTTCTTTCAACCAATGGTTCAGGTACTTTATCATGGGCAACCGCCAGCGGAGCCAGCGGATGGGGCTTAACAGGCAACTCTATTAACGCGGGAACCAATTTTATAGGAACTACAAACAATGCTTCTTTCAGGGTAAGAACAGATAACGTTGAACACCTTACGCTGGATAGTTTGGGTAACTGCGGTATAGGAACTACAGCACCTAAAAACAAACTGGATGTTAACGGTGGTGTTGCAGTTGGTACCTATGCAGGTGCAGCAGGACTTACCAACGGTTTATTAGTATCGGGAGATGTTGGTATTGGAACAAATGGCGATTATGCACCTCTTACCTTACAGGCCTCCGGCGGTAAACCGGTATTGTTAGGAGGTGGTAGTACAACAGGTTCGGAGCTTAAACTCGTTGCTTTTGGCGCGCAACACTTCTCTATCTATAATAATGGTTCAAGTAATGCTAATGGTTATGATTATCTGACATTTGCCAACACAAGTGCCATTGCCGGAACCAATACTGCCGGAACTTCACTGATGGTGCTTGACCAGAACGGCAGATTGGGTATAGGAACAACCAATCCTATGTCGGCGCTTGATGTAAACGGTGGCATCTCTTTAGGTTCTTATGCAGGTAGTAATGCTGCACCTTCCAACGGATTAATTGTATCTGGCAGTGCAGGCTTCGGAACTTCGAGCCCTGCCAACATATTTGAAGTTACCGGTAGCGATGCAACTGCTGCGGGCTATTTCATTAACTCAAATACCACTGCTGCCGCTGCTGGTGTTTATGGTTCACAAACCGCAACCAGCGGTGCAACGTATGGTGTTTATGGACAAAGCGCCAGCACAACCGGTATAGGCGTATATGGTGTTAATAATGCAGCAGGCACGGTTTATGGCGTTGAAGGTAAAACAACAGGTAACGGTGGTACAGGGGTATTCGGTACCAATGCATCAACCGGAACAGGCTCTCAATATGGGGTATATGGTTCAAAAACCGGCGCTACTGCAACCGGAACAGGATATGCAGTTTATGGAACAGCAACCGGAACAGCTACAACCAACTACGGCGGTTACTTTACGGCTTCAGGCGGAACAACCAACATTGCCCTTGATGCAAACGGAAGCTTTATACTGGGTTCAAGTGGCAGTACATTAAACAACATTATTAAAGGCACTGGCACCACAACATCTCTGGCTATTTTGGCTAATACAACTTCAACGCAAACTTATACGGTTAGCAATGCTGCTACAACGGGTTCAGTTATTGTATCGCCCAATGGTGCACTGGCTGCAGGTCTGGTAATAGCTTATAGTTATGTATCTGCTACCGGAACGATTACTGTTGCTTACAGAAACACAACATCGGCATCAGTTACTTTAGCAGCCAGCACAACTTTATATATTACAGTTATTCAATAAAAAATCGGCCATTATTTTTCCGAAAAGGCCCAAACCATAGCGGTTTGGGCCTTTTTTCATTTGTGTGGGGTGCATACCAAATTGTGGTTTCGTATCCCTAAAACCCGGAAGGGTAAGGGAAACCCCTTCCGGGTGTGCGCCCCGAAAGGGTTTCTCTCACCCTTTCGGGGCTAACTGCAACAATTGGTATGCACCCCTTATGGCTTACCTACCTTCGTTTTATAACAGTATGTTATATTCACGTAAAAATACCCCGCATGTCAGCAATAGCAACTATAGAAAAGAGAAATGGTGTAGCCATTATCTGGTTAAACCAGGAAGGTGAAAAAATCAACAAAGTATCGTTAGACTTTGTTGGTGAAATTGATAAACTATTTCAGGGGCTTGAAAACGACCCCGAAGTAAAGGCTGCTGTGCTTACCTCAAAAAAGAAAGATTTTATTGCCGGCGCCGATATTGAGATGTTTAAGAACGTAAAAAAGAAAGGCGACTTTATTGATTTTACGCGTAACGGGCATCAATCGCTTTATAAGCTTGAACGGTCAAAAAAACCTGTGGTGGCTGCTATTAACGGCGCCTGTTTAGGAGCGGGTACAGAAATTGCACTGGCCTGCCACGCGCGCATTGCCAGCGATGACCGGTCTACCCATCTTGCTTTACCCGAAGTTATGCTGGGCCTTTTACCGGGCGGTGGCGGAACACAACGGCTGCCCCGTTTAATTGGTATTCAAAGGGCGCTGGATATATTATTAACGGGCAAAAAGATATACGCCGGCAAAGCTTTAAAGCTGGGCCTGGTTGATAAAGTAGTTGCTAAAGAGGAGTTGCTGAACACTGCCATTGAATATGCCCTGAGCCTGGTTGGCAAACCGGCTAAGAGAAAAGATACCCGTACTTTTGTTGAAAAATTACTGGAGTCAACTTCCTTTACACGCCGCATTGTTTTCCGCAAAGCAAAGGAAATGGTGTTGCACAAAACATTGGGTAATTATCCCGCCCCGCTTAAAATTTTAGAGTGCGTTGAAATTGGTATGGAAGAAGGCATGGATAAAGGACTGGATGCCGAAGCGGTAAAATTTGAAGAACTTATTTTAACCGATGTAAGCCGCCAGTTGATTAATATATTCTTTAACATGACGGAGAAGAAAAAGAATCCATACCGGGGTAAGGTCGAAATTAAAAAGATTGATACACTGGCTATGGTGGGCGCCGGTTTTATGGGTGCCGGCATAGCCGAAGTTTCAGCCCTTGATGGTATGCGCATATTGCTGAAGGACATTAAAGAAGAAACGCTTGCCAGTGCAAAAAAGACCATCTCGGATGACCTTTCAAAAAAGGTGAAGCGCAACACCATGACCCAGCCTGAGTTTGATGAAATAATGGGCCGCGTTGAAACAAAGCTTGATTATACAGGATTTGATAAAGCAGATGTGGTTATTGAAGCAGTATTTGAAGAAATAAAATTAAAGCAGCGCATAGTGGCTGATTGCGAAGCAGCCACCAGGCCCGATTGTATATTTGCGTCAAATACTTCGGCACTGCCAATTTCGCACGTTGCTGCCAATGCTGCACGGCCCGAAAATGTGATAGGTATGCATTATTTTTCACCGGTGCCAAAAATGCCTTTGCTGGAGATTATCAAAACCCCTAAAACCGCCGATTGGGTTACGGCGGCTTGTTTTGAAATTGGTGTTCGCCAGGGTAAAACCTGTATTGTTGTAAACGATGGCCCGGGCTTTTATACAACCCGCATACTGGCCCCTTACATGAACGAATGTTTCTTGTTGATAGAAGAAGGCTGCGATGCTTCTATCATTGACAAAGCCATGAAAAAATGGGGATTCCCTGTGGGCCCGCTTGCTTTGCAGGATGAAGTGGGTATTGATATAGGCGCACATATTATGACCAGCGAAATGGTTGATTTTGCCAAACAGCGCGAAGGAGCACGCATCAGCGAAGGCGTGGTTAAAATGTATAAAGATGGTTACCACGGCAAAAAGAACAAGCGCGGCTTTTATAAATACGATGAAAAAGGAAAGAAACGCGGTATTGACGAAAATATCTATAAATATTTCGGCAACCCTTCGCGTAAGGAATTTACACAGGAAACTATTCAGAACCGCATGGGTATGATGATGCTGAATGAAGCGTTGCATTGTATGGAAGAAGGTATTTTGGAAAGCCCGCTTGATGGAGATGTAGGTGCAATTTTCGGCCTCGGTTTTCCTCCGTTTACCGGCGGCCCATTCAGGTATATCGACCATGCCGGCGCCGGTGTGATTGTTTCTTTGCTGGATGACCTTGCGGCCAAATACGGCGCCCGTTTCAAATCAACCCAATTGCTGAGAGATAAAGCGCAGAAAGGAGAGAAGTTTTATAATTAATTTGGGATAATATAGCGCCAGGTAAGCTTTATAATTTAGGGTAACACTAAATATATGGTTCTTTCCTCTCCTTCGGAGAGGAAAGATGCCGAAGGCAGATAGGAGAGGATGTATTATGTATATTATAACCACCAAAGACGGAAGCCATTCTCTTTTTTCGGAGCAGTACGACGAAATTTACCACTCCGGAAACGGGGCTATACAGGAAAGCACGCATGTATTTATTAATTCGGGTTTTCAATATGCATTGCGTACTTTTCAGCCATGGCCCGAAACAGCCTTAAAGATTTTTGAAGTAGGTTTTGGCACCGGTTTAAATGCACTGCTCACATATATAGCAGCGCTGCAAAACGATGTTGAGATATATTATGAAACGATTGAGCGCTACCCGGTACCCGTCGGGGTAATTAACCAGTTGAATTACTCAGTAATGCTGGAGGGCGATAAGCACCGGGATATTTACCATGCCCTGCATTTATACCCCTGGAATGAAGTGCATGATATTGCACCTTTTTTTAAATTCAAAAAAATGGAGGATAGCTTTTTGAGTTTCGAACCCCAATCTAACTATTTTCATCTTATTTATTTTGATGCTTTTGCCCCTGAAAATCAACCTGAAATGTGGACTCTGGAAATGATGCGGAAAATATATGACGCACTTGTGCCCAATGGCATTATGGTTTCCTATTGTTCAAAAAGTGTTTTCCGAAAGACCTTAATAGAAGCAGGATTTACAGTCGAAAAATTGCCGGGGCCACCGGGGAAAAGGGAAATGGTGAGGGCTATTAAAAATTAATCGGAGGCCAGCATACCCGGCGAGGTTTCAACAGATGTTTTCTTTAGATATGGCGCCCAGATAATATCTCTTACCACAAATAACTGATAGCTGATATACGCAAATAAAGGGGCTGCAATAACGTCAATGGTATAATGTACCCTTTGCCATACCAGTAAGAAAGCAACCGTACAGGCACAGGTAAAAATAAGGCGGCGAAGAGTT
Source organism: Bacteroidota bacterium (assembly GCA_003165895.1). GTDB lineage: Bacteria > Bacteroidota > Bacteroidia > Chitinophagales > LD1 > Bog-950. The sequence goes on from PMXD01000012.1 coordinate 7,980, forward strand.
TTGTTTCTGCTCAGAAGAAACAGCGTAGTTAAATCGCCGATGTGGCCGGAAAAAAAGAGATCGTTCAATACATGGCTTTCATCCGCCAGGGCATTTGTTATAGGGTCGTTAAGCACAATAATACCAGAAGCTGGCGACAGCGGCACAAAATGTATAAACACGGCACGTATCATAAACACAGCCACAAAAGAATTGAACGCGCGGTGCAGTAACAGCGGATACTGAACTATATATACCAGGAAAATAACCACAGGCGAATAAGTGAGTATAAAAATGGGTAGCGAAAAATCTCTGGGTGCCAGCAGGTGATAAAGAGGGTCGTCTAAAACAGTGCCGGTGCGGGTGCTGTTGGTTTTAACCCAATGGATAGTGGCAAAATACAGGCCGAAGCTAATAACAAAGTTGAGTGCAAAATAGAACTTGAAAGCTTCATCTTTTGAAGCTTCCTTCCAGTTTTTAACTACGGTATTATACCAATCGGTTATGCGCTGCATATTACAATTATACAAAACGCAATGCAAATCAGCAAATCTGATTGGTGCATAACAAATTGTCGCCACATGGCAGTAGTTCCGGTTGGCGGGGACGCCAACCGGGGTCGTTCTTGTGGTTGGCATCCCCGCCAACCACCAATGGCCGCGACAATTTGGTGTGTACCCAATCTGATTCCGGTTGACAGGTAAGCCAACCGGAAGTTCGTAATTTTCAAATCTATTAACCGGCGTATTTACTAATTTGCCGCAAATAAAAGGGTAGAGGAACAAATGCTGCGCATCTATAAATCATCGGCCGGTTCGGGTAAAACATATACGCTTGTAAAAGAGTTTTTGAGGATAGCGCTGAAATCTCCTGATAAATTCAAACACATCCTGGCTATTACCTTTACCAACAAGGCGGCTAACGAGATGAAGGAGCGGATTATTTCTACGCTGGAGCAAATAAAAAATGATGAGGCAGGTGCGCAACGGTTGATTAGTGAACTTGCTGCTGAATCGGAATTGCCTGAGGCAGTTGTGGTTGACAAGGCGGGGAAGATTTTGCGCAACATACTTCACAACTACTCTGATATATCGGTTAGTACTATTGATAGTTTTGTGCACCGCATTGTGCGTGCCTTTACTTACGACCTTTATATACCCATGAATTTTGAGGTGGAAATGGACCGCGATAAAATACTGACCGAAACCATTGAGCTTTTAATGGACCGCCTAAGTGAGGAAGATGACAATGTAACCAACGCCATTATTGAATTTGCCGAATCGAATATTGAAGAGGGGAAAAGCTGGAACCTTGAATACAGCCTTGTGCAATTGGGTAAGGAGCTTTTTAATGAGGATGCCTATATGCACCTTGAAAAGCTTGGAGAATTTGATTTTAACGAAGCGAAAAAGGTGCGCGAAAGCCTGCATAAATTTGCCACAGCTTTTGAACAAAAGGTTTTCGGTGAAGGCAAAAAGGCGATGGAATTAATTGCCAACAATGGCCTTACTGCTGAAAGCTTTTTTCAAACCACGAAAGGTATTTTTGGTTATTTTCTGAAATATGCCAGCGAGGAGTTTCCTAAAGACAGCGATGGAAATTCGTATGTTAAGAAGACCATTTTTGATGATAAATGGACGGGTGGTAAGGCATCTAAAACGGATGTGCAGGCCATAGACGACATCAAACATCAGTTAGTTGAGTGCTATAATAATATACAGTCGCTGTATAGCCACCAGGGGCCTGATTTCGTGCTTTCAAAGCTGCTGCTTCGCAACTTTTATTCATTCATTTTGCTGGCAGATATCCAGAAGCTGATGGATGAATACAAGAAGGAAAACAACATTCTTCATATCAGCGAATTCCAGGAAAAGATTCATGCCATAGTGAGGGAACAGGAAGCCCCTGTGATTTACGAGCGCATTGGCGATAAATATGATAGCATTTTGATTGATGAGCACCAGGATACTTCCGTGCTGCAATGGCAAAACCTTTTACCGCTTATAGAAAACTCACAGTTTAAAGATGAAGACAGCCTCGTAGTGGGTGATGGTAAACAGGCTATTTACCGGTTCCGGAATGGCAAGGTAGAGCAGTTTGCCATGCTGCCCAAAATATATAACAGCGAGAGCGATAGAATTCTGCGAGAGCGCGAAGTAGCAATAAATAACTACGGCACCGAAACCAAAAACCTGGCTTTTAATTACCGGAGCAGAAAGGAAGTAGTGGACTTTAATAATTCGCTGTACGATACCTTATCGGGTTTCGATGAACTGAAGAACAAAAGCATTTACGAAGGGCAGTCACAAAGCCAGGGGAGAAAAGCCGATGGCGGCTTTGTAAGTATTGAATTTTTGGAAGATGGGGAAGAATCGAATTTAGAGGATAACCGGTGTTTGAGGGTTGAACAGATAGTCAGCGAATCAAAAGCCAGGGGGTATCAGTTAAAAGATATTGCGGTGCTTACAAGAAGTAACCGCAACGGAAGTCATATTGCTTCCTACCTGATTGATAAAGGAATCCCTGTAATTTCTTCTGAAAGTTTGTTGATTAATAATTCTCCCAAAGTAAAACTCATTTTGTCGGTGCTGGGTTATTTTGACAGGAGAGAAGACCACATTGCCCGTGCGGAAATAGCTTATTACATCCATTTGCTATTGTTGCAAAAAGAGTTCCGGTTTGAGTTGTTCGATTTTAAATGTGTGGAGAGTATTTTTGAGGAACAGATATCTGCTTTACTGGGCAAGGAATTCCGGACTTACAATTTTCTTACTTATCAGTTGGTTGATTTACTGCACGAGCTAATGGTGTTTTTTGGCTTGCGAGATGATGACCCTTTTCTGCAATTCTTTTTGGATGAAGCTATGGTATTTGCTTCCCGTAACCGCAGTAACATCCGCGAATTTCTGGAATGGTGGGATGAGGTAAAATTTAACAAGAGTATCATTTATCCTGAAACGCTGGATGCCGTTAAAATAATGACGCTGCATAAATCAAAAGGCCTTCAGTTTCCGGTGGTAATTATGGCAGATGCTGACTGGCCGCAAAAAAATGCAAAGAGAAATTTTTGGGTAGATATTGATAAACCCTGGCTAAAGGATTTTCATGTTGGCATATTACCGGTTGTAAGGGATGTATTGCAAACAGAATATGCACCATTGTATGAAGAGGAAGATGCCAGTGCCTTTCTTGATTTGCTGAACCTGTTGTACGTGGGCACCACCCGGCCGGAGGATATGCTCTATATTCTTTCAACACAGGTTAAACGATTACCCGAAAAAAATAATTCAGTTACGGCACTTCTTATCAATTATTTAAGTGTAAAAGGTTTGTGGGATGGCTTTAAGAATTATGAGTTCGGCGATGTGAATACTGTGCGATTAAAGAAAGCCGGCAATGGGCATGAAAAAGGAAGTTATATCAGCGAACGGGCAGGTAGCGCTTTAAAAGGGGCGCGGCAAATTACCATTAAGCGAAACTCGAAATTATTGTGGAACGATGAGGGTTTAGAAACACGCGATAAATAAAAACAATGGAGAAGTTTCTCGCTAAAGTGGCGAAGCATATATTGGATAAGCATGGCAATAACCTGAATGGTGTTACTGTGCTTATGCCCAACCATCGTAGCTGCATTTACCTGCGCCAGGCAATGAATGATAGCGGTGGGCAAACAGCTAATGGCCCCGAAATTGTAACGTTGAAGGATTGGATTTTTGAAAGAAGTGCGCTTACACTTATTGAACCTCTGCAACAGATTATTGAGTTGTATGAGGTTTACAAAGTAAAAGAAGGCGAGGAAACGCTGGACGAGTTTATATCCACTGCCCGCGTTATGCTGGCCGACTTTGATGAGGTTGACATGCAACTGGCAAATGCGAAACCATTTTTCAGTGCTGTAGAGCAATTGCAATCGCTTAATGTTTATGTGCCGGGTGAGGATGAACCGACGGAGTATAGTATCCGGTACCGGAAATTCTGGAAGTTGTTCCGGGAACTTTATTTTGGATTAAGGGAACAATTGCTGGCAGGTAAGAAAGGATATGCAGGGATGATTTACCGCGAGGTTGCTGAGAACATAAATGGCTTTTCCGGCGATGATATCACCCGGAAGCAATTCTACCTGGTTGGTTTCAGCACCCTGAATAAAAGTGAAGAAGCAATTATACAGTTGCTGAAAGAGAATGCCGGACTGGAAATAATTTTTGATACGGATAATTATTACATCAACGATGAATACCAGGAAGCGGGAAATTTTTTCCGTAAGCACCGGGGGAGTTTAAAAGCAGATAGCAAAACCTGGCAACAGAATTTAATTGCTACCCGGCAGCAAAATTTAAATGTAGTAGGGGTAGCTAAAAATATAGGACAAACCAAAGTGGTAGCCGATATTCTGAGCCATAAACTGAAACTAAATGCTGAAACCGAAAAGGAAACGGCTGTTATTGTTTTGGATGAGAAACTGCTGAACCCATTATTGGCGGCCGTTCCTGATAATATTTCAACGCTGAACATATCGATGGGTTTTCCTTTAAAGGAATCGCCTGTTGCGGAGTTGTTCCGTTCGCTTTTTTCGATGCATGAAAATATAGAGCGGTTTAAAACAAAAAGGGCCGGCTCACTTCGTTTTTATTATAAAGATGTGTTTGATGTGCTTCATCATCCTTATGCCGGCTATCTGATACCTGATAAGAGGGCCGCCTCAGATTTTGTTGAGGACATCAGGCATTATAACCGGATGATGATAAGTGAAGCTGAACTGAAAAAGAAATTTGGTGGCAGCAGCTATGAAAAGTTGTTCTGGTATACGGACGATAAGCAGGTTTTATTAGACAAACTGCTTGCACTGGTTGATGCCCTCCGCATTCCGTTCACCCAGCTTACAGATTCGCAACAGAAGGATATGGGGGTGGATATCGAGTTGCTGTATTATGTCAATAACACCCTAACCAATCTTCAGCAGGTTGTTTCAACAAGCAGCAGCGAACTCAGTATTCAATCCCTGCGCAAGCTGTTGATGGACGACCTGAGAAATGTAAGGATACCCTTTGACGGCGAACCGGTGCGCGGCCTGCAGTTAATGGGTATGATAGAAACCCAGTGCCTTGATTTTAAGAATATCATTATTGTGTCTATGAATGAAGGTATTTTTCCTTCGGGTAAATCGCAACAGAGTTATATACCTTTTGAGTTGCGCCGCGAATATTTGACAACACACAAAGAGAAGGACGCATCTTCTGCCTATTTGTTTTACCGCTTGCTGCAACGTGCTGAGAATGTCTACCTCCTATATAATACCGAAAGTGATGAAATGGGCGGTGGCGAAAAGAGCCGTTTTATTTTGCAGTTACAGCATGAGTTGAGGGGAGTAAATCCGAAAGCTGTGATTAACGATTTAGTGTACTCAGTCGACCCACCCCCACCTTTGCCTGAGGATGAAATCCGTATTACAAAAGATACAGCCCTGCTTCAAAAGTTTTTAAAGAATAATGATGGGTTTGGCATTTCGCCCTCAGCGCTTAATACTTATATCAATTGCACCCTGCAATATTATTTCAGGTACATGGCCGGACTGCGCGAGCAGGAAGATATTGAAGAAAGTATTGAGGCATCTACATTAGGTACGGCTGTTCACTTTGCTTTGGAGAAGATTTATTCCGAAGTTTTGAATAGGCCTTTAACGCCGGATTTTATTGAGGGTGTTATGAAAAATAAACCGCGGATAGAAGAGTTGCTTCACCAATCTTTCTCAGAACGGTTTGACCCCGAAAGTTTAAAGCAGGGAAAAAATTACCTGTTGTACCGGGTATGCTTAAAGTTAATTGATGAATTTTTGAAACAGGAGAAAACTAATTTGAAAACACTGGAGAAGACAGGCACTGAGATGAAGGTACTTTTATTGGAGAAGGTAATGGAGCATCATGTACCGGTAGGGGATTACAATATTAAATTAAAGGGTACCGTTGACAGGGTTGAGGAGAGCGGGGGGATTTTCAGTATTGCAGATTATAAAACGGGCAGTCCGCATGGAAGCAGTATAAAAAGCGATGACATTAACCTTTTCTCTACCGACCCTAAGTACGCCAAGGCCATGCAGTTATTAACCTATGCCTGGATGTATTGGCGAAGCACTGGTTCGGCAGATATTAAGCTGCGTTCGGGCATTTACTGGCTGCGCGATATGAGTAAAGGTTTTGATTCATTAAAAATGGATAATGATGACCGGATTACTAAAGATGTATTACTGCAATTTGAAGAAGTATTACGCAAGCTGCTGGCTGAATTAATAAATCCTGAAATACCATTTACTAAAACGAGCGAAGTTGAACGTTGTGTGCATTGTGAGTTTGTAAAGATTTGCAGAAGGGAAAAGTAAGGGACCATCCCCCAAAAACTGTCATTGCGAGTAAGTACCCTTGTGGCAAGGAAAAAAATTGGAGTGACGTTAGAAGTCCTACCACCCGTGTCTCCGCAGGGTCTCCGCTTCGGGACCCTGCGGTTGAGCTGGGACGACCGCAGGGTCCTGAAACAGAGACCCTGCGGAGACGGTCTGGGAAATAAAGACCTTCTCCGCAGAGTCTCCCCTTTCCGGCTTTGCGGAATGGGGGACTGCTATGTAGA
>PMXD01000054.1 GCA_003165895.1 Bacteroidota bacterium
ACAATAACCAAACCTAAAAATAAATAAACTAATTACAAAAATTTTTTCTAAAAATATTATTGTATATTATTTTAAACACCCGGTTTTCCGTAACAATCTCGTCTTTTCAGGTGTCAGGCTCTGCATAAAGCGTATAAACGCCGCCTGGTAATACATGGTTTGTGTCCGTAAAGGTAAATAAATTTGGATACATCTATGTATCCGCGCAATTTTTCTTGCACCCGACCTTTGAAATGATGAAAAACCCTATTGGCGTTAAAGCATTTGGTACTCACCTACGCATACTTCGAGAGGGGCAAAACCTAAGTCAACAGGAATTAGCAGATTTGGCAGATTTAGCTAAAATCACCGTGCAGCGTATCGAAAACGCCAAATTCCGCGTCACTATTGATGTTTTGATTTCGCTTTCTAAAGCACTTAATATCCCACTCTCTAAACTTGTTGAATTTTCCCTTCCAAAGGAAAAGAGTAAATAGAACCAATTTGTCCCACGCCCGATAGTTGCTCCTCCTATCCCACATCATACCAAACCCTGGTCCCCTCGCTGCAATTAGTGCAAATATCAATCTCCGCCCGGCTTTTAAGCACACGCGAGCGGAATGAGCGGTATAAATCGCTTTGCCATATTTGTGCAAATGATTTGGTATGCAGGTCGCCTAACTGGTGCTGCGCATCTTTATCAAAACAGCAGGGCACTATTTTGCCGTCCCAGGTTATCACACAGCTATGCCATAGTTTCCAGCAGTGGTTCAGTAACTCATTTTTTATCTGATAGGTGCCGTTGCTGTTTTTTTTATAGCGCGAGTATTCTTCAATAGTTGGCATCAGGTTATTGCCATCTTTAAAATCATAAAGCTGTGCGGTTTTCAGTTTTACCTCATCAACACCTAATTCTTTTGCAAGGCGTTTTACATCTTCTACCTGGTGCTGGTTGGGTTTTACTACCAGGAACTGAAAAATAATATGCGGCGTTTTAGATTTAAGCTCGCGGCGCATGCGCACCAGGTTTTTAGTTCCTTCAATTACTTTTTCCAGGCTGCCGCCTACCCGGTATTGCTGGTACGTTTCCTGCGTGGTTCCATCTATGGAAATAATAATACGGTCAAGGCCCGATTCAACTGTTTCCCTGGCTTTTCGCTCCGTTAAAAAATGAGCGTTGGTTGAGGTTACCGTATATATTTTCTTTTGCGCTGCGTATTTTACCAGTTCAGGAAAACCCGGATGCATATAAGGCTCGCCCTGAAAATAGAGATAGAGGTAAATAAGTTTCTCCCCCGTTTCATCTATCAACCGCTTATAAAAATCGTATTCCAGGTTTCCGGTAGGCCGGGTAAATGATTTTAAACCGCTGGGACATTCGGGGCAACCTAAATTGCAACTGGTAGTGGGCTCAACTGAAACGTTAAAAGGCATACCCCATTGAACCGGCCTGCCACTCTGTTTTGCCAGGTAATAAGATGACAATACCGCTGAAGCATTAGCTACCTTGGCTGGGCTTAACTTTGATAAAAAATTAAAGGTGTCGTTCAACTTCACTGAATCGTAAAATTAAGCCAAACACAAGTGTAAATCAGAATTTATTAGCAAGCCAATAAAACAGGCAACGGTAAAAAGTCCATCAAGCACAAATTTTGCCTGAAGAAACTCTCTATAGTGTTGGGTTGGGTTATATACAAATATGTGGGTGAACTCCTTTTTTAGCCCTCCCCGTTTTATCCCCCCAAGGGGGTGGGGGGATAAAAACGAGAAAGACTAAAATATTCCTTAGTGTCAGCAAAGGAAAGCCTCATTGTAATAAGTTGTACGAAGGTCGCTAACAGGATGTTCATGGACAATACCTACAAAGAGGTATTTCTTCATCCAGCGGATAGATTGATCTTTAGGATCGGGGAGGCGATAATAAGCTACTAAATTGATTTACAGCAACTTATGCTTATGTACGAAGTTTATAAGCTCAATTGTATTATTCAGGTTCAGCTTTTCAAGAATGTTTTTCCGGTGCGTTTTAACAGTATGTTCGCTTAAAAATAGCTTTTTGGCAATGTCCTCCGAGTTAAGGCCTTGGGCAATCAGTTTAACAACCTCCATTTCGCGTTCCGATATTTTTTGTTTTAGCAGAAATACATCGTCCTTATTGGTTTGTTCGTCAATTTCGGTTTTAATAACGCCACCATCACTTATAAACGAGCCATTATTTCCTTTGGCCATTATAAGCCGTAATTTTTTGGCCAGCTCAACCGAAGAAGTATATTTAAGCAGCATAGCTGCAGCGCCGGCTGCTTTAATGCGTTGGCGCATTTTATCATCATCGTAAGTAGTAAGTGCTACCACCACAATATCGGGGTACTTCTCTCTTACCATAGCACATGCCTTAAAACCATCTACCACCGGCATATTTAAATCCATTAATATCAGATGCGGCTGCACGGTGTTTAACATCTGCATCAGCAACTCTCCGTTAGGCGCAATGCCCATCAGCTTAAAATCCTCCTGCTGCTCCAGCATTATTCCTATGCCTTCGGCCACAATAATCTGGTCGTCGGCTATAATAATCTGGATCGTTGAAGAACCTGGCATTTTTGAATTAACTGTGTCAAGAAATATATTCGGCTAATATACAAAAGCCTTTCGTCCTTCCGTAATTTCTACTTTATTAATTTATTGAATGTTATCACACATATTTCGGAAACCGGATGTAAAAATTACATCCCTTTCCTTTCTCCGACGCGCAGCCTACTTCGGCCCCAAAAGCATCTGATATTTTTTTAACTATAGCCAGCCCCAAACCCATCGAGTCCTCCCCATCTCTTGGCACTGACGAAGCTACACCGTATTGTTTAAAGAGTTTATCCAATTCACCCGCTGCTATTCCCGGGCCTTCGTCTTTTACGCAAATTTCAATATAAGCGGGGTTATCGCAAAGTTGCACGTAAACTTTACTGCCTGCCGGGCTATATTTCATTCCGTTTGAAATAAAATTTTCAAGGATTTGCTCTAACCTTGCTTTATCGGTTTTCATATAAATCCTGTTACCCGGCAGTTGCGCTACTAAAATAATTTGTTTAGCCATGGCCACCAACTCAGCCTGAAGCAGGTAATTACGAATAAGGTCGTTCAGGCATAAATCAATTGGTTTTAAACCCATTTTACCCGACTCAATCATATTAACGTCCAACAGGTTTTTAATCAACTCAAACATGCGGTCGGCCGAAACAGCAATGTGCTGCAGGTAAATAACGCGCTTTTCAGCAGTGGTCTTATCATTGGCAGATATCTCGGCAAAAGCCCTTACACTGGCCAAAGGATTTTTAAGTTCGTGCGCCACAATGTTCAGGAAGCTGTTCTTTTCTTCGTTCAGTCTTTCAAGTGCCCTGTTTTGTTCCTCAAGCATTTTCTGGGCCTTTCTTTTCCCGTTTTCCGAAATAAAAATGATAAGTGAAATAATAGCAACCAGGCCGCTTAACGAAAGCAGGTTAAACACCGGGTCCCTGGAGGTATCAAACCTGACTGCAAACCTGATTCCCTGAAAATTGAAGTAAGAAAAACCGGCCACTATAATCAGCGCAATAACCAGCCAGGCCACGCTGGCCCGTATTCCCTGCATCATCATGGCCATAGCCGGCAGCATAATTATCCAGGGTGCAACATTGGCTGTTCTTATTCCACCATCCCAGTATACCAGGCAAATGTAAATTGCAGCAATAAAGCCGGTATAAACATTTGCCAGTATAATAAGGTCTGTTCCAGATTTTAAAAGAAAGGGAAGAATAAGAAAAACCACTATTGAAATAACCATGGCCGCGGCAAAATAATAGCCGCTCATATAAATGCTCATCAGGCAATAACCCAGGGCAAACAAAGCTGTAACAAAGCAGGAATTAATAAAAAGCCGGTGGAACCTCAGTCTTTCCGGGCCTGAATAGGCCGAACCGGGGACAAACCACGAAATCCACTCATCAAATTTATTCATACCTGTGGCGGATTAACCTTAGGGCACCTCTAAAAACTATT
>PMXD01000107.1 GCA_003165895.1 Bacteroidota bacterium
AAAACAGCAACCATTTTTTATGCCATTTCCTTTACTAAGGCTTTTGTAATCCATAACCCACGTTAATTACCCTCAAGTGGCTTCGGGATTGCTTCTTCTCAGCGCCTCATCGTAATAACGCATAAGTTTTATATTTACTTTGACCCACTTTAAGCCGTAAAAGCGGAAAGGGGTGGTTTCCAGGGAAAGGGGTCTTGAGAAGTTTTGGTATTGATAATCAATGATGTAATAAAAAAAGTGGAAACCACCCCCCCCCTTTCCACCCCCTTGTATGTCCGCAGGGCCTCCGCTTCGGGGCAATGTCATTAAGTTAAGAGTTGCCAAGGTTCGACCCCGCTGGGGTCGTTTATTTCATCTGGAGATTTGCTATAAATATTCGACTCTGGAGTCGCAATGCCAAGTTAACAGTATTCTGACCTCGGAGGTCAAATATTTATAGCACTAACAGTGAAGAACGATACGACTCCAGGAGTCGAATATGAATTTGCTTAACTTAACGAAATTGCCCTGCGGGGACTAAAATTTATATTGGAGGTTGGTTTGAGTGTAAAAAGTATCGCCATTATTTGGAACATACCATTCAATTTGTTTAATTTTAGGTAAAACAAACTACTATGAAATCGAAACACTTTCTTCAATCAGCTTGTATGCTGTTTCTGTTGCTTGGTTTTCAGTTTTCTTTTGCTTCGTACAGCGGGGGCAATGTAATGGGGCGTGTTACAGACCCGGACACTAAGGCCCCTGCCGGTGGTGTAACGGTGGTGTTGGAATGCCTGGGCAATCAAATGATGGTTACTACTAACGATAGCGGTTATTATTATGCCAGTAATTTACCTGCGGGAATTTATACTGTTACTGCTGCATACATGAGTAACCACTCTGTGGTTACCGGTGTTAAAGTGGGGGATGATGATCAGAAAACGGTGGACATTGAATTAAATACGGGCATTGATGTGCTGGATGTTCCCATAACTGTTTATCGCGAGCCGTTAATTGACCCGTATAAGGTTACAACCGCAACAATTCCAAGAAGTGAGTTTACAAAGGAAGCTATTACCAGGGTAGCGGATATTACGGCCCAACAGGCCGGGGTTGTTGATATAAATGGTGTGTTCTATGTTCGGGGTGCGCGCGAGGGCTCACTTGTTTATTATATAGATGGGGGCAAGGTAATGGCAGCATCAGAAAGTATCCCATTATGCGGCCTTGATACTTATGAGATATACACAGGCTTTATTCCACCCAAATATGGCGATACCGCAGGTGGTGTTGTGGTATTGGAAACCCGGAATTATTTTACGGCCAGCCATTAATGGGTTATTTTTCGAAGAAGCCTATTATCGTTAGTTTGAGTATAGATTAGAGTCGTAACAAGTATATTGCTAATCAACATATTGTATTTTATTGCCGTCTGCTTTAGTGCTTGTTGCACAACTACCGAATAGTTGTTTTCCTCTTTTTCCAGGCTCCCGGTACTCGGTTCGGCGTCCCCGCCAACCGAAATTTTGCGCAAATCGTGGTTAGTGGGGGGGCAGAATACTGAGGTTGGCGAGGACGCCGAACCTCAAGGCGCAGGTAGTCTGAGTTGTGCAACAAGCACTTTAGCTGACGGTTAATGATTACCCCCCCCAATGGCTTTAGCCAAAAGGCACTGTGGCTAAAGCCGTATTTCTTATACAGAATCATCCGTCAGCTAAAGCAGACNNCTCACATTTTTTATACCGGTTTCCTTTGCTAAGACTTTTTGTAATTCATAACTCAAGTAATCGGTAGCTTTTTCTACGACACTGACCAAATAAAAACGCCCCGATGAATCTTAAATCCATCAGGGCGTTTTTATTTATCGTGCCTTTATTTACAGACTATTCATTTCCCTTTACAAACCGGGCATTCAGCATATCATTGCCGTTTTGCAGGGTAATGATATATACGCTTGCAGCAAGTGATGAAATATCAAGATGTAAATTATTGGCGCCTTCTGCAATGTCAACAGTATTGGTATAAACAGTTTCGCCCAACAGGTTCCTTACGCTCAACCGGCAGTTATTGGCCGCCTGCCCGGCGTTTACATTCAGTGTTATTTGGTCTTTAGCCGGGTTAGGGAACAGGTTAAAATCTGAGAAAATCCCTGGCTGACTAATACCTAATTGCACTGTGCTTATTACCCGGGTAGTAGTATCAGAACAGCTTCCATTGCTTACAATAAGCTGAACGGTATAACTGCCGTTAGCGGTGTATGTATGCTGCGGGTTTATTGCAGTTGATGTGGCACCATCGCCAAAACTCCAGGCAAAAGTTGTGGCAGCAGTATCGGCAGGNNGTGCAAAATTGACGGCAGGGGTACCGGTGCCGGTTGCAACAATTGAATTACCACCGGTACCTAATACAAAAACGGTGACCGGTGTGCGCGCCGATTGGCAGGCAGGTTTCTGCACTTTCCAGTTATAGAAAAAATAATACGAAGCCCCGAAAGTTGATGCAGGGCTTGGGCCTGTTATACTGATGGTTCCATCTGTAGTGGTATAGGGGAAGGTAACACCTGAGTTATTGCGATACAGATAATTTAATCCTGTAACAAATAAGCCCAGTTGGTTACCCACAGGCAATTGCCAGTTAAGCGTTAACGTTTCATGCCCTTTGGCTACTGAAACCGCGGTAGAATCTAAAGTGTTACCAGAACTGTCTTTTAAAACAATGTTGCGGACACCTAATGTATCTGAGTATACATCTACCGAAATTAATGTTTGTGGCTCGGTACAGTTAAAGTCCAGGCCCCTTTGGGAAGTACGGGTATAGTAACTTCCTGCTCCTATAGCATCGGCGGTTGGCCCTACTGCTACAACCGCAGGGGTAATATCCACTCCCACATAATAAGTGGTAGTGGTATTTAACGTTGGGGGTGTATAGTTAGTACCTGTAGTTAGCTCAGACGCGCCGGTTGTGGGCCCAACAAACCAACCAATGGTATTAACTCCGCTGGCTATTAACTCAACAGATTGTCCCGGGCAAATATTTTTATCGGATGTAACCGGAGGCCCGCCAATGATATCAACGGCCTGGCTTTTAATTAATGAATCTGCACCGCAGGCATTGCTGGTGTACAATTTAACGGTGTAAGTACCCTGGCTTAAATAAGGATGTACAGGTGTTGCGGTAGAGTCAGTTGTTCCATCGCCAAAATCCCACAGGTAATTTGTAGCGTTGGTACTGGTGTTGCTGAATGTTACGTTTTCAGGCAGCGTGCAACCGGGCAAAGCAATTTGTGTAAAGGCTGCAGTTACAGGTGATATAATAACAACTGCCATAGAAGTTGATGCCTGTATACCGGCGCTATCGGCTGTAACCTGGTATAAAGTAGTGGTAGCCGGATTTGCAACCGGCGAAGCACAGCTGGTACAGCTTAACCCGGTTGAAGGCGACCATGTATAGGTAGCGCCAACGGGCCCATTGACTGTTAAAGTAGTATTGCCACCTGAGCATATAGCGGGACTGGTTGAAGTAACACTTAAAGTAATGGGCAATAGGGGCTCGATACCTATCAATGCACCGTCATCTTCACTAAAAGTGTATCCACCTGCGCTCAGATCACCAACCGCAAAGTAACCATCGGCCGAGCCGCCCCAACCCCAGTTCATGTGTAACATGCCATTGGTTTGGTAACCATCGCAAACCCAGGTATGGCCGCCTGCAGTAGGGTCGTCGCCCTCGTACTGAATAACGCGACCTGAGTTTATTTCGTTTTCCATTAAACTTATCCAGGCGGATGTGGAGTATGAGGCTAGTTTTACCCCTTGTAAAGTATTTGGGTTGTAGCTAAAATAGTTTGCATAGCTATATTGTGCGCAGGGATTAGCTGGCCCACCAGCTTCTGATTGTAAAACAATTGCACCACTACCATTCTGATTATCATCACCATAATCCATTGCCACACTTACGCCACACTGATACATCAGGGTGTCAACCGCGCTGGTATCGTTAGTAACATTCGTAGGCATGGCCTGCCAGTTATAGGCGGTAGCGCCAAAATTGGCAGACTGAACACCATAATTGTTTGAATAACCATTACTGGTAACATCGTCATAAGTATATGAGCCCGTACCACGTGCAGGATAATTCCAGTATTTCATAATCTGGGCCATTGCAGTGGCCACGCAGCCCGTAACTGCACGTTGGTTATCGGCAGTATCAAACGGACAAAGGGCATTGTAATAAGGCTCCTGGTTCCACGTAGTGGTGCAAAGGGGGCCAATGCCTGCTGCCCTGGAAGTTACCGGGTTTTGGCCATTCAGATAGGCAGTCCATTGATAAGTAATGTTGGCATTGCCGGGTATATTATTTAAAACGGCATAATGTAGTTTAGCAGAGATGCTGCTGAGCCAATCTCCCAGCCCAAATTTTGAGTTATTGCTGTTAAAGTAACTCTCAGTAGAATAGGCCAGCACAGGCAAAGCATTATCGTTGGCTGATACAATAACAAAGCCCTTTGCAGGCGCCAGGTTAAATACATAAAAATCAACTATTCCATCGCTTTCGGTTTGCGTATATACAAGGTTGGCTGTAACGTTAGAGCCGGTGCCTGGCACCGTTACCTTTAAAAAATTAAGTGCAATAGTTTGCGCAGTTTGCAAACTTATAGCCGTGGCCATAACTGAACTTTGCAATACCATAAATACTAAAACAAGCAGGGAAAGTTTTTTCTTCATAAAAACGAGTTGATTTAGGGTGGTAAATGTAGGTGTTTTACCGTGCCATGCAAGTTGTTAACAAATGGGCATTAAAACCAAATAATAAGATAGCGGGGAGGCATAACAAATTGTCGCTTCCCGGCCACTATGTATCAACCCCGAAAGGGTGAGAGAAACCCTTTCGGGGTGGGCGCGACAATTTGTTATGCCCCGATAGTGAATAGCCTGGAAACTATTTGGCCACTTCAATTTTTACCTTTTGCTTTTTCAGCTTTTCGTCTTTAATGCCTGCCATTAATTTGCCAAGGGTATTTCGCTTAACCGAAACGTAGCTTGCATGGTCAAGTGTGGTTATAAGGCCTATTTCATCGGCTTGCAATCCGCCTTTTTTGGTAAGCAGTCCTGCTATATCTCCTTTGTTTATCTTCTCTTTTTTTCCCGCACTTATATAAAGGCAAACATAATCAGGAGGTGCGGGTAGTTTTAGTTGGGGGTGAACAGTCATTTCTTCCATATCAGGGTCCATGTATGGCTGGAGTTTTTCATCGTTGGCCAAAATTAAATAAGCCTGGCCCGAAGCGTGCATACGGGCCGTGCGCCCGTTGCGGTGCAAAAAGGCATCGTGCTGGTGTGGTAACTGGTAATGCACAATATGGCGTATTTCGGGAATATCCAGGCCACGGGCAGCCAGGTCAGTAGCTATTAAAACTGTGGTGGCCCCCCCTCTGAACCGGATCAGGTTTTTTTCGCGGTCAATCTGCTCCAGGTCTCCATGAAATACCCCGTGTTCGAAATTATGTTTTTTAAGCAATGCGCTTAACCGCTGCACTGCTTCAATATGATTACAAAAAACCAAACACACCTCCTGGTTAAACCCAGCTACCAGGCGCATTAAAGTTTCAGGTTTTTCTGTGCTTTCAGTCCGCACCAGTTTAACATGTAGCTTTAAGGGTGCCGATTTTTGCAGGTAATCAATAGTTTGATGGCCGGTAAAAGGCAAAAAGGCAGGAAGCTCATCAATAGCGGTAGCTGAAGTAAGCAGGTGCTGCTGGTGGCCGTTCAACGCTTTAAAAATAATTTCAAGCTCTTTATGAAAACCCATTTGCAGCGACTTGTCAAATTCGTCAAGCACTACCAGTTTAACGGTGCTCAAATCAAAACTTCCGCGGCCAACATGGTCAGCAAGTCTTCCGGGGGTGCCAATAACTACAGCGGGTGTTTCGCTTAAACTATTCTTTTCTATTTGCACTGCATGTCCGCCGTACAGGCAGCTAACTTTAAAACCGGTTTTCATATTCCTGAAAACAGTTTCAATCTGCAATGCCAGTTCGCGCGATGGAGCTATTATAAGGGCTTGAATGCCCGGCTCATTTTTGTTAAGCTTATTAAGCAGTGCTAATAAAAAAGCAAGTGTTTTACCTGAACCGGTGGGTGACAACAGCATCAGGTTATGGTTAGGTGCGGCTTTTTCAATAACCTCAACCTGCATAGGGTTTAACTGAAGAATAGACAGGTTTGTGAGTATGCTCGCGTATTTTTGATCCGGATGTTCAGACATCGCGCAAAGGTAGCTTTATATGCGTGGTTTTGGTGAGGCACATATAAAGAGGGGTGTACGACAAATTTCCCT
>PMXD01000381.1 GCA_003165895.1 Bacteroidota bacterium
ACTGGTTCACAGGGTATTCAAGGTAATGTGGGCGCAACCGGTGCTAAAGGAGATACAGGTTCGCAAGGCATACAAGGTAATACCGGTGCAGCGGGCGCAACAGGCTCACAGGGTAACGCAGGTGTAGCAGGCGCAACAGGCGCACAAGGAATACAAGGTAATGCCGGAGTTACAGGTGCTATTGGAGTAACAGGCTCTCAGGGCATACAAGGTGCTACCGGGGCTGTGGGAAATACGGGCTCACAAGGTATTCAGGGTAACGCTGGTGTTACCGGTGCAGTCGGTGCAACTGGCTCTCAGGGTATACAAGGTAATGCAGGTCCTACGGGTGCAAAAGGGGATACAGGTTCGCAAGGTATTCAGGGCGTTACAGGTTCTCAGGGCGTTCAGGGTAATGCAGGAGTTACCGGCGCAGGCGGTGCTACCGGCTCACAGGGAATACAAGGTAATGCCGGAGTAACAGGTGCAGTTGGTGCAACTGGTGCGCAAGGTATCCAGGGAGTTCAGGGTAATGCAGGCGCAACCGGGGCAGTCGGTGCAACCGGTTCACAAGGTATTCAAGGGAACCCAGGATTAGCAGGCCCAACCGGTGCACAAGGCATTCAGGGTGTTACAGGGGCTATTGGTGCAACAGGCGCACAGGGTATTCAGGGAAGTACTGGTGCAATAGGTGCTACGGGTGCTGTGGGCGCTACAGGCGCTAACGGTTCCGCTAATGCATGGGGGCTTACCGGTAATACGGGCACAACGGCAGGTACCAATTTTGTTGGAACCATTGATAGTAAGAACCTGGAGTTTAAAATAAACAGCACCGAAGCTGGTTTGCTTTCTACAAACGGAAATGCATTTTATGGTTTAAACAGCGGCAGTTCTGTTACTACAGGGTCTGGCAATGTTGCCATAGGCAGCGGCGCATTTTATAGCGGTACAGCCGACCAGGAAATGGTGGCTATCGGCGACTCTGCCCTGTTTCATCAAAACGGAGGTACTGGAAATAACACTGCTGTGGGTTTTAAAGCCTTGTTTGCCAATACCACCGGCAATTACAATACTGCCAGTGGTTACCAATCACTTACCACCAACACTACAGGTATTGATAATACTGCTAATGGATGGCAATCGCTCTTTGCCAATACTACCGGCCAAAACAATACCGCAACCGGTATGCAATCGCTCTTTGCCAATACTACCGGCCAATCTAATACAGCTAACGGAGTGTCAGCGCTTTCAAGCAACACGATTGGCGGCAGCAATACGGCTGATGGGCAAGGCGCACTTCAAAACAACCAAGGGGGCAATTATAATACCGCCACCGGGGTTAATGCGCTTAATGCGAACCTGAATAACGGTAATACCGCCGATGGATTCGAATCGCAGTTTAAAAACACAACCGGCACCAACAATACGGCTGTTGGAAATAGTTCGCTTATCAACAATACCACCGGCTATAGCAATACAGCCCATGGATACGAAGCACTTTTAACCAATACCACCGGCAACGGCAATACCGCGTTAGGCGCTTCTGCTGATGTTGGTTCGAATAATTTAACGAATGCTACTGTTATTGGTTACCAGGCACAGGTTACCAAAAGCAATGCCATTGTGCTTGGTTCAGTGGCTGGGGTTAATGGCGCTGCTACCAGCGATAGCGTTGGTATAGGCACTACCGCACCCGCTGCTATGCTTGACGTAGAGGGCACAGTAAAAATTAACGATGGCAGCCAGGGCCTTAATAAAGTACTTACCAGTAATGCTGCTGGTTTTGCTACCTGGCAGGCTTTGCCGCTTATTTCGGGGCCTACAGGTGCAACGGGTGCCCAGGGTATAACCGGTGCAGTTGGTGCTACAGGAAATAACGGTGCAATAGGTGCAACCGGCCCAATGGGTGCAACAGGGGCAATTGGTGCAACCGGCGCTACCGGTGCCAATGGCTCAGCTAATGCATGGGGGCTTACCGGTAATACCGGCACTACACCGGGTACTAACTTTATTGGTACTGCCGATAATAAAAACCTGATGTTTAAAGTAAATAATACACAGGCAGGGTTACTTGGCACCAACGGCAACGCCTATTACGGACTTAACGCTGCTGTTTCCAATACCGCAGGCCCCGACAATGTGGCTATCGGCTCTTCTGCACAGCGCAGCTCCACCACGGCTTACACCGTTTCAGTGGGCGACTCCAGCTTAGCGAATAACACTGGCCTCCAAAACACAGCCATAGGCTCTAAGGCGCTAACGTCCAACACCACCGGCCTTGCTAATACAGCTACCGGTTTTCAGGCGCTTTACAATAACATTGGCGGTGACAATAACTCGGCATTCGGCCCACAATCTTTATATAACACCGTCGGCGGAACCGACAATACAGGCGTAGGCGCCGAGGCTGGGTGGCATAACGTTTCGGGTAATAATAACAGCGCCTTCGGGTCGAATGCGCTTTATGGTAGTGCAACCGGCAACGGAAATACTGCCCTTGGTGCATATACCATGGAGACAATTACAACAGGTTCATATAATACGGCTACCGGTTTTCAGGCGCTTTACAGTAGTGGAGGCGGTTCTGGTAATACAGCCCTTGGATATAATGCGCTTTATTACATGTATACAGGCAGCAGTAATGAAGCCATAGGTGCAGGTGCTCTTTATAATAACCAAAGCGGCAGCTTCCAGGTGGCAGTGGGCGATTCAGCGCTATTTACAAATAGCAGCGGCACTGCTAACACCGCCATTGGAAGCAAAGCACTTTACAGCAACACCAGCGGTTCAAATAACTATGCCAGCGGATATCAGTCACTTTATTCAAACACATCCGGCTATAGCAATTTAGCAATAGGCGATTCTGCATTATATTCAAATACTACGTCATGGGCTAACCTTGCTATTGGAAGCAAAGCCCTTTATACCAACAAGGGCATCGGTAATACTGCCATAGGTGAATATGCCTTATATCATAATACAAACGCTGGTCAGAATCTCGCTATTGGTACCAATGCCTTATATAGTAATGATATAGGCAGTACTAATCTTGCCATTGGTGACGAGGCCTTATACTATAATACCGGCGGTAGCAATAATCTTGCCATTGGTCACATTGCCTTATGGGAAAATACAACAGGTTCCTATAATATTGCTTTGGGTGCCCAGGCCTTGCAGATTAATACTACGGGTTCTTATAATACTGGCATAGGTATGTTAACGTTACAAGGTAATTCTACAGGTATTTACAATACAGCAATTGGCTACGCTGCACTTGAATCAAACAATACCGGCGCTAACAATACCGCAGGCGGGTATCAGGCGCTATTTTCGAACACCACCGGCTTTAGTAACGTTGCGCTAGGTATCAATGCGCTTTACACTAATGCAACCGGCAGTAACGAGGTGGCAGTGGGCGATTCGGCATTATTGAAAAATACCACCGGTATTTCGAACACTGCTATAGGCTCTAAGACCTTATTTCAAAATATTACAGGGGGGCAAAACACCGCTGTGGGCTTTCAGGCGCTGAACTCCAATACTAGTGGTGGTGATAATGCTGCTTTTGGTGCCTATGCTCTTTCGGGCGGAACCGGCAATGGTGGCGGCAATACGGCAATGGGAGCCTATTGCCTTACTTATGGTGCGGGAGGATATAATACAGGAGTAGGATTTGGCGCGCTTCAGGTAAGTTTGAATTCCTTTTACAACTCTGCGTTAGGTGCTAATGCTATGGCGTATAACAATACGGGCAGCAGTAATGAAGCCATAGGCGCAGGCGCCCTTTATAATAATGTCAGCACCAGCTTTCTTGTGGCGGTTGGTGATTCAGCATTATTTACAAATACAACGGGAACTGGTAACACTGCCGTTGGCAGTAAGGCCCTTTATGCCAACAACGGGACGGATAATACGGCTTTGGGGTATCTCGCGCTCCAGAAAAACACATTAGGTCAATACAATACTGCATTGGGTGCAGGTGCACTTCTTAGCAACACTGTTGGTAATGGCAACGTTGCCGTTGGAACAAACGTTTTGGAAAGCAATAAAACAGGCATTGGCAACGTAGCCGCCGGTTTTGCTTCTTTAAGCAGTAACACAAGCGGCCATAATAATATTGCGCTTGGCACAACAACACTTGCCAATAATCTAACAGGAGTGGGCAACGTTGCTATCGGAGAATCTGCACTTTATACAAATAGTGCGGGAAATTACCTGGTAGCTGTAGGCGATTCAGCGCTCACATCAAATACCACTGGCGCCCGTAATACTGCCATCGGAAGCTTTGCACTTTCTAATAATGATGTAACTACCGATAATACCGCCATAGGATATAATACACTTAAAAATGCTGTTACCGGATCAGGCCTTTACCCTGGTTTTAACACGGCCGTTGGTTCATCCGCTCTTGCTGCCAATACCACCGGCATCTGGAATACAGCTGTTGGCGCTAACAGTTTAGTTTCCGTCCAAACCGGTAACTACAATGTAGCAGTGGGTATGGATGCTCTGACTTTTAATGGCACAGGTAGCTCCAATACTGCCATTGGCATGGCCGCTTTAAGCTCTGGTAACTTCGGTTCAGATAACACTGCAGTGGGTTATAGTGCGGGTTTAAATATGACTGGTACCGGTAACGTGGCCGTTGGTATGGACGCCCTGTTGCATAGTAACGGAAGTAATATGGTGGCCGTTGGTGATTCAGCCTTGTTTTGGGACCTGGGCGGGGCCGACAGAAATACGGCTGTAGGTAGCAAAGCGCTTTTTGCCAATAACACCGGTGCTGACAATACTGCTGTAGGTTATAATGCACTGATGTTCTATACCGGTAGCGGTGGTGATAATACTGCTCTTGGTTCATTAGCTCTTACAAATAATTTATCGGGAGCTGGCAATACAGGGGTCGGTTATCAAGCCCTTAATTCAAATAATTCGGGTAACTTTAATGTGGCAGTGGGCGATCTTGCCTTGTCACTTAACAGCTCGGGGCAATACAATACGGCGGTTGGGGTGTCGTGCTTATATCAAAGTAAGGGATATGGGAACACTGCTGTAGGTTGTTCAGCGCTAAGTAGTAACCAAAACAGCAATGGTAATGTGGCCGTAGGGCTTAATGCGTTGGGAAGTAACTTTGGAGGTAGTTATAATGTAGCGATTGGCGATTCGGCACTTTATGATAATAATTCTACCTATCCTAACACTGCAGTTGGATTTGCAGCCGGCACCAATACCAGCACCGGCATAGCCAATACTGTTGTTGGGTCTTATGCTTTGGTGGCTAATACTACAGGCTCAAACAACACAGCTGTGGGTAACGGCGCCCTGCTTTCGCTGGCATCGGGAGATAATAATACAGCTGTAGGCAATGGAGCCCTGCAACCAGTTACATCGGGATCAGGCGTTACCGCACTGGGTGCCGGCGCCGGGGCAAGCGTAAATGGTTTAACTAATGCCACGGCCATAGGATTCAATGCCTCCGTTGCCAAGAGCAACAGCGTGATATTGGGCAGCGGTGCCTATGTGGGTATAGGTACATCAAGCCCTAATGCACCATTGCATGTAAGCGGCAGCGGTATTACAGCGGCCAGTCAGGCCCGCACCTGGTTCGATGAAGGCAGCGCGCTTACCACAAACACCAGTGCCAGCGGTAATATACTTATACAGGCCGATGGATGGTACTGGGCCAACGGCGGTGGTTATGTAGCTACTTCCGATGCCCGTATAAAAAATATATTGGGTAATACCGACAACGCCTGCGACCTGCAAACTCTGGCACAGTTGCAGATTACTGATTACAAATATATTGACCGTGTAGCCAATGGCGATAAGCTGCAAAAGAAAGTAATAGCCCAGCAGGTAAAAGAAGTTTACCCGCAGGCGCTTACCCAAATGGAAGGCATTATACCAAGCGTATATGATACTGCCCGTTCGGCAAAAGTTTCAGGTGATCTCACCATTATCGAAACCATGAAACCACACGGTTTCAAAACTGGCGATGAAGTGAAACTGATAACTGAAAAATCAGGCCAAAAAGTATTGCCGGTTATTGTAATTGATGACCATACTTTCACCGTAGCAACGCCAATCAACGAAAGGGTATTTGTATATGGCAAAAAAGTGAACGACCTGTTAACGGTTGACTATGATGCCATATCAATGCTAAACGTATCGGCCACCCAGGAATTGTATAAAATGCTTTTGGATGAGAAAGCAAAAAATCAGTTATTGGAAAAGAAAATATCAGAACTGCAGGATCAAAACCAGGCAACTCAATCTGATGTAAACAAACTCAAGGCTTCTATCGAAAATCTGCAACAGGTAATAGGAAGTAAGGCTCAGAAATAGTTTGGTTTACTTATTAGAGGCGTATGCAGGCCATCGACCCAGCTGCACCAAAATACTTGATTTAAGCTACCTGCCAACGGCGTTTATTTGGTTGAGGTGGTAGTGGATGGTGAGGTTACGGTTAGGGGTAGTGAATCCGTAATCATTGGCACACTCCGAATTATTTTTTTCGTTAGAGATTATTTTCTCAGCAGGGGTTTTCTCTTAACCCAAATCTATTTCCTTCACACTTTACCCTCTCACTCCAAACGCTACCTTACCTTGATAAAAAATTCAGGATGAACATCGCCGCCGAACTCAGTAACGGCTGGTTAACCCTTCCTGACTTCGTCACTTTTCAAAAGTGAATGCATTTTATAGGCTGAAACCCTTGATAAACCTGGAAAAGCCGAACTCAAAAATCATCTAAGGCCGGGACCAATTGAGCATCGCTTTATAAGAATATGAATTTTTCTAGCAATGCCTAAAGCCGTGAATCGTAATGCGTTAGACCAGATAAGATGTGGTCAATAATTTCCGGCTTTCATTGATTTGAATTTCTGGCCTGAAGTGGTCAAAGCCTCCGGCGCTTCCATATATAGCTCTCAGCATAAATCATTTTTGTGCCGGTACCAAACTTTCCGGATTTCATAATCAGCATTCCGGAGCATCGGCGGCATTTGGCATAACCTTTACTTTCAAATCATTTTAAACCAATCGAAAACCATGAAAAAGTTTCGATACAAAAAAATTGAATGTGCAAATCCAGATTGTGAGGTAGAGTTTATTCCCAGTCGTTCAAATCAATTCCATTGTTGCGAAGCCTGCCGCAAGAGAAAAAATTATGTCGAGAATAAACCTGAGACGGATCGAATCCGTGCGCTAGAAATTAGATTCAAAAAGGTAGACAAGTCGCTTGCCCGCTTATATCAGCAAATGCTAAAAATGAAAGCAGACAAGGTGAGCAAAGAATTATTCGGCTATGAAAATATCGATCCTTTCTTGTGTAATGAAGTACGCCAGAACCCTAATACAAACAGGCCCATTCATTTCTTTTACAATTACGGATTTGAATATGACGGCGCTGGTTTTTATATTATTCATAAAATGAAATAACATGAGATTTGACCAAACATTACGCATGACAGAGGAAGCATTATTTCGGCCCGTTCCTGGCTCCCTTTCAACCAAATCCAATACCTTGACTTATGTATCCATTGTCCTGGGCAGTGGTTTGGCATTGTACTGCGCTTACAGATATGGTCGGTACATCGCTGATAAAAAATCACTGGTAATTATTAATAAGTTACAGCAGCAAATTTCTGAACTTAATTCGGAAGAGGAGGAGTTGCCGTATCCTATTTTATCCCTATCTGCTTAAGCCCCGGCTTGATTTACTTCATATAAATTATCCAGGCATAAACTTCATTATGTCCGGCCGCTTAATTTTGGTAATAGGTGAATTCATTATCTGAGCACTTCACCGAAATTTCTACACGAATTCATATCCTGTCACTTTTAGGCTTTCCCTTTTATGAGAATTGTAATTCACAAATTACTCTTTCAATAGCACTATTCACCATAGCTATCCGGTTTTTGAGAATTGTGGCTCACAAAACCCGAATAGCCTGCGGTAAGGTTATCCTTTTCAGTTCTATAGATTGCTGCGTTCGGTTTAGTAGTAAGGGAGGGATGATAATGTCTACCCAAACGTATTTCGTAATTCTTTAAAGCCGGGAGAAGAGGTAAAAGCACATCAAAATGTAGACATTAGTAATTGAATGTCGCGATGGAATCTAAATGAACCCAACACAACTGAATTAGTACCGGCAAGCTACCCTTAATTTATTTCTGGCGCTGAACACGTAATTAATCTCATATCCCCTAGGTGGCTTAATCAATCTTATTCTTCGCACGTGATTTCATTAATCGCTGATTACCCGTGTAGTTTTTTATAAATTCCGATTAAATTCTATTTCGCGGCGCATCCAGTTCCGGATTTTTTCGGATTTTTTAATCCGTCTACTCCCTTTTATTTGTGTTGATTGAAAGGTTGTTTCTTTCATTATCGACAAAAACCGTTGAACGAACGGAATTGGACGGATTTGAAATAGGAATCGTAAAATTTCATCTGCCGGCTTTGTGCGAATTAATTTTTTAGTTAGAAGGGATATAAATATCAAATGTTGCCCCTTTGCTTAATTCACTGGCGGCGGTAATGATACCATTATGGTTTTCTACCATTTTTTTTACTATGGCAAGCCCGATGCCTGTACCCGCGTATACTTCTTTACTATGCAATTTCTGGAATACCCCAAAAATACGCTCGCTGAAATGGGGTTCAAAGCCAATGCCATTATCAGTTACGGTAATGTGACAGTAATTTTTTTCGGGTGAAAGCTTTGGGTTATTTAACTGACTGCCTTTATAAATCCCGCTTTTGATAATGATATGCGATGGTATATCGGGTTGAGAAAATTTGAGCGCATTACTGATAAGGTTATACAGCAATTGACGAAACTGAAAAGCGATAATGTTGGCCGGGCAAAGTTCCGTGGCTTCAACGGTTGCTTGTTTTTCCTGGATAGTTTCTTTCAGTTCAATTTTTATTTCTTCAATAATTGTACCCAGGTCTGTTTTTTCAAACTCGTGTTCTGTAGTGTTGATACGCGAGAAGGCCAATAAATCCTCTATAAGCTGTTGCATTCTTCCCGCAGCCAATTGCATGCGCTGAAAATTATATTTGCCATTTTCAGACAGATTCTTGTTTTCGTTTTCAAGTATAACGGTAACAAAAGTTTGTATTTTCCGCAACGGCTCCTGCAAATCGTGGCTTGAAATATAAGTGAACGCCAATAGCTCTTTGTTGGCAATGATTAATTCGGCCGCCCGCTTCTCTTTCTCCTCATTTTGGAAGGCCAGTTCTTTGTTGGCAATAATAAGTTCTGCAGCGCGTTTTTCTTTTTCATCGTTTTGAAAAGCCAGTTCTTTATTGGCGATTATTAATTCAGCAGCCCGCTTTTCTTTCTCTTCGTTTTGAAATGCCAGTTCTTTATTGGCAATGATTAATTCGGCAGCCCGCTTTTCCTTCTCTTCGTTTTGGAATGCCAGCTCATTGTTGGCAATGCCAAGCTCTGCGGCCCGCTTTTCTTTCTCTTCGTTTTGAAATGCCAGCTCTTTATTGGCAATGATTAACTCTGCAGCACGTTTTTCTTTTTCCGTTACCCGTTTCTCTTTGTCCTCATTTTCAAAAGCCAGTTCTTTGTTGGCAATAATTAATTCTGCCGCGCGCTTTTCTTTTTCGTTGTTTTGGAAAACCAACTCTTCATTAGCTATGATTAGTTCAGCCGCCCGCTTTTCCTTTTCATCATTTTGAAAAACCAACTCCTTATTTGCAATACCTAACTCAGCCGCCCGTTTTTCCTTTTCATCATTTTGAAAGGCTAACTCCTCATTAGCAATGATCAGCTCTGCTGCCCGTTTTTCCTTCTCGGCATTCTGGAATATCAGTTCTTTATTGGCAACTCCCAACTCAGCCGCCCGCTTTTCCTTCTCATCGTTTTGAAATATAAGTTCCTTATTGGCTATGCCCAATTCAGCCGCCCGCTTTTCTTTCTCCCCATCCTGGAAGGCCAGTTCTTTATTTGCTATGCCCAGCTCAGCCGCCCGCTTCCCTTTCTCTTTATCCTGAAAGGCAAGTTCTATATTCGCTATTCCCAGTTCTGCTGCACGTTTGCCCTTTTCCTCATCCTGGAAAGCAAGTTCAATATTCGCAATACCTAGCTCGGCTGCCCGTTTCCCTTTCTCTTCGTCCTGAAAAGCAAGCTCAATGTTAGCTATGCCCAACTCAGCAGCCCGTTTCCCTTTTTCTTCTTTTTGAAACACCAATTCCTTCCGGGCCAGCAATAATTCTGCTACCAGTTTTTCATTCGCTGCCAGTTGAACAGCAAGCTCCTTGCGCACAACTTCTAAATCACTCTCTTCCATTTTTTTAGTCCTGGCCATGATCTGTTAATTGAATAAATGTGTTAATAATATTATTATACTAAAAATGGCGAAATAAAATATCCTGAATAGTATGAGTTAACTGTGTTTGCTGTGGTAATGCGAAGCTGTTTTTATTATTTCATTTTCGTCTTGGCACTTTACGGTATAAACCCCGATTTATTTTATACTGTAATTACAAAGTTTTCCCTGGCAGGTTGCGAAATATTTTCGGGCGCTATCAGAGCAAGTGTGTGATGAATTATTTTTTTGAATTGAGAAATTTCAGAGGGCTTTCGTATAAAATATTGTGCGCCATTCTTATAAAGCAGGTTAACCACCTCTTGCTCAAAAGAGGTAGAAAACATGATTACAGGAAGCTGTTGCAGCTTCTCACTTAGCTTTATTTCAGCCAGGCATTCAAAGCCGTTTTTGCGCGGCATATTGATGTCCAGGAAAAGAACATGGGGAAGTTTAAAGGTTTCGTTGGCCAGCAGCTGCATCAATTGCTCTCCATCATGAACTGCTGTTAAGTGCGTGGATAACTGCAATTCGGTTAATGCTTCTTTAAAGAATATGCAATCATCAAGGTCATCATCGGCTAGCAGTACTTTTAGTTGTTTAAGGTTCATGCGTTCAGAATAAGACCGGCCTATGAACGAGGGCTATATGGCGGCATCTGAGTATGCATATAACCTGTTAACGCTTGGCAAGGCATTAGAGCAAAGTATTGATGGCAACAAAGGCAGCTACGATTTCAAATATATTGATTGGAACCCACAAACCTTTTTAACCACCAACGTTTTTCACGTAACCGAAGAGTTCAGCGTAATGCGCTCCGCCAGTAAAGAACATTACCGGCCCGATCTGGTTTTGTTCGTTAACGGCATTCCACTCTGCGTTATCGAGTGTAAACGCCCCGATATAAAAGACTCGTTAACACAAGCCGTATCTCAACACCTCCGCAGTCAGCAGGAAGATGGCATCCGTAGCCTGTATGTATATGCCCAGTTGTTGTTAAGCGTTTCCGTTAACGAAGCACGCTACGCCACAAACGGCACTCCAGAAAAATTCTGGTCGCAGTGGCAGGAGCAATTTACCAATACCGATAGCCAGAAAGAATATCAAACCAACCTGTTAACGCTCAAAAACACGCCGTTAACGCCGGTTAACAAGGCTAAACTGTTTGGCGGCCGGTATAAATACGTCCGCAGTCACTTTGATGAAATCGAAAAAGAACAGGTGCTACCCACCAAACAAGATGAATACCTCTACAACCTCTGCCGCCCCGAACGTTTACTGGAGTTAACACACAACTTTATCCTGTTTGATGATGGCGAAAAAAAGATAGCCCGTTACCAGCAATACTTCGCCCTCAAAAAAACCATGGAGCGCATCCGGGTAATAGAAGCAGGCAAGCGCAGAGGTGGGGTTATATGGCACACACAAGGCAGCGGCAAATCGTTAACGATGGTTTTACTGGCCCAGGCCATTGCGCTGGAGAAAAGCATCAGCAACCCCAAAATAATTTTAGTTACCGACCGCGTTGAATTGGACGATCANNGGCCAGCGCCTGGTTGAACTTCTGGAAAGTAAAAAGGACGCCATAGTAACTACCGTTATCAATAAGTTCGAAGCCGCCATCAAAAAAGTAAAAAAACCTTTTGAGTCGCACGACATTTTTGTATTAATAGATGAAGGCCACCGTACACAGTACGGCAGTTTCAGCATTCAAATGCAAAAAACTTTGCCCATGCTTACCTACATCAATATCGCCACACAATCCTCCCGTTCATTTATTAATAAGCAGAAAGTTGAACTTATAGTTATTGACGATAAAGGCCGCAAGGCTATTCAATTACCTGAAATAATTTTTACAAAATGAGCACTCAGAAAACCGAAGTATACGCCTCTGTGGTCATCAGGCTTTTGCAAAGCGTGATTTATGACGATGACCGCAAATACTGGAACGATATTTTAAACAACGAAACATCAGTGCGTGATTACTTTTCAAAAATCGGCATTGAACTAATCTTGAACCGGCAGGATGGTTTTGCCTATCTGAAACAAGTAGAGTTTGCCGATGATTAGATTGAAATCCGGCAGAATTATTATTTGCCGGCAAGTTCATATTGTATAGCACGTCGGCAAGGTCGCCAAGGGTGGTGTCCATCAGTCTTTTACTCCTTACATCTTCTTGCATTTTCTCTTATTATGAGCGCAAGATGCAGGATAACTTATGATGAATTATCTATAAAGTAAAAGGATGCAAAATATAGTAGCAGACTATAAAATCAGCCTCTGATACAGTAAAAAAAAGTCTTTAAACCGTAAAATTTCAGGCAGCTTTTATTTTATCAAGATAGGGCTGAATTTTAAACGGCAGCATCTCCACCTTCAATTTTTTAGATGTTAAGTTACCACTCCAGTTTTTAAAATCTTTCGGACTTTGATAGTTCTTAAAGTCTTCAAACTGAAATGCGAGGAACTTAAGGAAGGGGAGTTTATTTTTGAGGTTATGGCTAAATTTATCGAAAAGAAGATTTACGCAAATTTCCATAATTGATTTTTTATGCTGCCCGGTCACGTTAAGCCGGAATTTTTCAGGCAAAGGTTGCGGAGGAACCTTAAATCCAAACTCCAATAACTTTTCAGTATCGGCCTTTTCCAAATATGGCAGGCCTAAATTATTTTTTTCAAGATACAGGAATGAGAAATAGGCCCTCACCTGGTCATCCGTTAATGCGACCTCTATTTTGCTCCAATTCTTAATATTTCCAAACAGTGGGTCATTGGATACTTTAGGGTCATAATTCTTCGCCCACAAATCTATTGTGTCTTTAATCTTTTGAGTTTTGGCGCCAAGCAACGACTCATGCCCTATAAACATGCGCTGGATGAAATTCATAAACGCTTTTATGTCTTTATTGAAATTTGCTTTGATTTGGTGGGATAGAAAGGAGTTTAATCCGGTTAAGTTGTCCCTATATTGACGCAACTTGAACGCAAAAAGCCATGCAAAGTCCGGTGTGTTGCTATCCGGATAAACTATATTCGCCTTTCGGGTATATAAAAAGCACTCCCCATCCCATTCAAAAATCTTGAGGTTGTCTACTTTATAATCGTTTTCCTGTGCCAAAGCGATTTCCAAAGCAATCTTCCGGGGCCCAGTTTGGCTTCTGCCAAAAATTGGAGTGTCATTCCTTGCTATGATTGGTTTAATTATCGACACGAGTTCATTATAGATTCGTGAATCGCCCATTTCCCCCCATTCTTTTCTTTCATACAAAAAAATGTCTTTGGTGTCAATATCGTAATTAGCCATAGTCGGAATTTTTCTATTCTCTGTTTTAAAGCGAGGGCATCATACCGGCTACCTGTTTCTTAACCGAATTGATGACTTCAGCATAGATTTCTGTTGTGCCGATTTTTGAATGCCCCAATAATTTGCTCACCGTATATAAAGACACACCGGAAGTCAACGCCAAAGTAGCAAAAGTATGCCTTCCAACATGTATATGAATATTTTTATCTATCTTTGCTTTTTTTGCCCAGACTTTCAGTTCGGAATTCATTTTCCGTTTAGGAGGCACATGTGCAAAAACCAACTCGTTTTTTTCTTTTAATACTTCAATCTGTTTTTTGCCAATAGCCGGTAGTAAACGCAATGCTTGCCGCGAAAGGGGAAGATAATGAGTTTTTACGTTTCCCTGTTTCGTTTGAGTATAAGTTAATGTTCCTTTTTGGATATCGGTCCATTTGATTCTCATCAGGTCGCTCAACCTCAATCCCGTGAAACAAGTGAAAATAAAAAAATGCCTTACCGAATCATTGAAAGCAGTGTCGTTCAATTTGCGGAGTTCCTGGATCGTGAGATACTCGATTTTGCTTTGCGTTTCAGCCGGGATATCACCTCCCTGTCCGCGTTTGAGATGATGGAACGGATTGGTCGAAATCAATTTATCTTTAACTGCCTGGTTAAGAACTGCGCTGAGACGGGATAAATACATCCGAATACTGGAAACGCCTAATTCCTGTGTTT
Source organism: Bacteroidota bacterium (assembly GCA_003165895.1). Lineage (GTDB taxonomy): Bacteria > Bacteroidota > Bacteroidia > Chitinophagales > LD1 > Bog-950. Next base: position 14,330 of record PMXD01000381.1, read on the forward strand.
TCAAATAGGTGATAAAATCTTTTAAATACTTTTCATCCAAAGCCTTAAATGAAAGTTTTTCGGAATTGTTGTATTCTATCAAGTAGGTTAAAACATATTTATATGTTTCCTGCCCTCTTATTGCAGCTTGCTCGCGATAATATTTTATAAAATCCTGTTTGGTTGACTTTGGAATGAAACCGGCAATGCTCTCTTTAATTTGAATAAGTCGTTTTGCCTGAATCGCTTTTGCTAATTCCCAACTTTCCTTATCTTGCCTTAATATATTTTTGTTCTCTGGCTTTAGGTAATCTTTAGAAACGTATAGCTTAAGGTATTCTTTGTATCTGTGGCCTTCATTATAAACATCAAGGAACAGTGAATATCCTTTTTTGTCAATGCTTTTCGTTCTGAGTGTAACTGATGCCATTTCTTTATTTTTGCGGGGAACAAATCAGGGACAAAAAT
>PMXD01000047.1 GCA_003165895.1 Bacteroidota bacterium
TCAAAGGGTTACATGAAAATGTAACCCTTTTTTATTTTGCGGTGTAAACATGGTGTAAACACTGGCTTCTTCTTCAATTCCTCTTAAATTTTTGGGTTTTATGATGGGAATTAGTCATATTCGTCAATCATAAATTACCGATGGAAAAAACGACCTCCCTAAGACTTGATTATCTTTCTAAGGTACCGAAAGAGATTATCTCAGAACTTTATAAAGAGTTGAAAGACTTGCGGCCGGAAATGGTCGAAATATGGCCGGAACCGCAAGCAAATCAAGAACGCTGGGAATTTCTCATTCCGGGAGCCATTACAGCGTTTTTTCAAGTTCACGGGCTTGGCATGGCAGATGGATTCATCGTCTACGCATTTACAAAAGCTTTGGAAAAAGCATATGATAAATTAGTCAAAAAAGATAAGTATTCGAAGATTGTAATAGAATATAAGGAGGAAAAGTATGCCGCTATTTTTACTATTGACAAACCATCGAATGAGGACGCAGACAAGCGTTTCGAAAAAATTGGGAATACTATTTTAGACGGAACAATTAAAAAAGATTTTGAGAACAACGATTATAAGAGTAATAACATACCCGGTAAATTGAATTATAATTTTGATGAAAATTCAGGGCTTTGGTTGCCCGTAAATTTTCAAAAGAGACGTGAAGCAGCTAATAAGAGAGCTTCTGAATTTGACAATTAATTGATATTGGTTGTCAAAATGAATTTAGAAATCCACTAACTCCGAAAGGGAAATTTTTAACGCCCCGGCAATAGAAACCAGTACGTCAATAGTTGCGCTATACTTTGCGTTTTCAATTCTTTGAATAGTGATTTTGGCAACGTCGGCCTTATCAGCAAGGTTTTGTTGGCTCAATCCTTCAGACTCTCTCAATCGTCTAAGATGCATTCCAAATGCTTTAACCTTTGAAGGATTTTTCACCTGTCAAAGGTGTATAACAACAAAAAATTACTTGGATACACACGTGTATCCAAAAAGAAAATTTAATTTCGTTCAAAACACTAACATGGCACAATGCACCACTTGCAGAGAGTATACCAAATTTGAAGGCGGACTTTGCTATAAATGCTATGGTGAAAAGAAAGAACAGAAAGGTAGAAACGAAGAACCCGGTAGTAATACTCTCAAAGAAAAAGTAAACAATCGTTGGGTAGATAGTATAATCAAAGGGCGTATTGCTGAAACTATTATCGAAGAACTTTTCCGGTCGCTTGGTTTTCAGGTTTTCAAATATGGGATGGAAAATACCATACTTGGGATTAAGGAATTACTTCGCGGTATTAAAGATGAGGTTGCTCTGGAAATTAAACGGATGCCGGATTTCGTAGTATTTAAAGACGGTGAAGCTCATTTTATTGAAGTGAAGTTTCGAAAGAATGAAACTTTCTGTTTAGAGGATTTAGAAAAAAAGGGGGATTATCCCTACTTCAACGCTTTAATAGTTTTGGTTTCAAAGAATCATATAAAATGCATTTCTTATGGGGAATTGAAAAAGGGTAAAGAAATTACCCCTACCTGCCATAATTATTTAGGTAATAGATCTGAATTCGAAACCGATAAAGAAACTATCAAAGAATACTGCGAATACGCCAAAAAATTCTTCGAAGCTGTCTAAAGTCATCTACCTACTTTCCCAATGAAAACTAAAGAACCCGAAAAAAATCTAAGCTAAGTCGGGTTTAAGTAAGCCTGTTTCCTTTGCACCGTTGTTCCAGGTGTGTCGCAGACCAACCTGGAATTATGAATGAAAGGTTTGAGCCTTACGGCTCAAACAACGTGCGGTGCGGGCAAATAGAATGTTTAAGAACCGGCCTAAGCAAATACACGGTAAGTACACAATAAATACACGATTCCTAAAGATTTCTTATCTTTGTATCACTTATCAGCGTTTAAGCTGGTAAATTAAGCTCTCCCTACCTGAAATACGACTCCATGTCGTGGAAGGATATCCTTCTTAGGGTAACGGCGGGCTTAATTTATTTTGGTCAGTCAAGGGGTTTTTAGTCGTATAATAGTGCCTGTTGCCTTTATATTTATCAATATCATAAAGGTTAATTACCCACGAAATTTTATCCTGTAAATAATCGTAAAAGCGGGTTTCACCCATTTCAAAAACCCATTGAACAGACCAACAAAAATAGTCTGCCACCTTGCTAAAGGTTAAATGTTTCTTTTGCTTTCTTCCAATGCTTGCGTAAAATGGGCTTCGCAAAAGTTGTTTCTCCGTTTGAAGGTTCACCTGAAAAATGACAGAACTTTTCTGGATAATCTTCTTTACTAAACTTTGCCCAACTCTGATATGCCTCATCACTCAATGGTCTTTTCTGATTGAATGGGATTTGTTTCCCTGTCCTTATGCAATAACCCGTTTCAATACTCTTGGTTTGTGTTTGTGGTGTGGATTCAACTTTTTTCTTTTCGTAAGTGTCCTTGCGATTACCAGATTCAAACTTTGCTCTGTCAGCAAAAAATTCAGATAGTTTATCAATTTCAACTTTAGATTCCTTATAATTTTTTGTTAAGCCCATCATGGCGCTTTCATACTGTGGTGTCTTTTGAAAGAGTAGTTCTGATTGTTCAATTACTCTACCAAAATAATTCCATGCTTGGTTGTCAAAAGTATCATTAGTCATAAAGCTACTTGCAAGGTCTCCCAATAATGTTACTTTGGTCAAAACACCTGCTTCAATGTTATTGTCTTGGGAATAACTATAAAGGTTCATTGAAGTTAGTATAGCAGCGCTTTCGCTGGCGTAATACTTTGCATGAAGGCGTTTTTCATATCGAATTTGGATGTTAGGAAACTCTTTGAAAAAATTGAAGTCATCTTGTTTCATGCTTCTTGACATATCATCTTCGTTTTTGCCGAAGACAATTGTAATTTCAAGCTTGTGGTTATTCAATTTTGTCCGCAATGTAGAAGCATATCGGTCATGTAATTTGATATAAGGTGAGATAAGAATGATTTGCTCCTCTGCCCCTTCTAAAATCTTTTCTAACTCTGAGTTGAGTTCGTTTCCTGTTAAAAATTTTGCCATTTTCTATTTTTTCTGCTGGTGGTTAAAATACACCGTCGAAAATAAGGATAACAATAATAATTCTGAAATTTAATGCATTTATATAATTTCACGATACTCAGTATAGCGCCATTTCTTTCATTTGCGCCATTTGCTTTTATTTGATTATATTTTGAATCTTTTTGTATCCTTGCAACACTTATCAGCGTATAGGCTGGTAAATTAAGCCTGCCCCATTTGAAGTCTGGCTTCATGCCGGTAGAGGGTATCCTCTTAGAATGATGGCGGGCTTAATTTATTTTTTTCGGTTAAAGGGTTCTTTACTGTATAGTAATTTCTATTTCCCACCGATTTGTTTGCATCGTAAACATCTACCACCAACTCAATTTTTTCTTTTAAAAAATCATAATGACGAAGTTCGATTTAAGTAAGCCTGATTTACTCACGTTTCTACCAAACTTAAATTGGTCAACAGGTTGTTGACCAATTAAGGCCATAATCAAAAGACGATTTAAAACCATAAACATTACCTTCGCCCCAACACCAAACCATGTCCACCACCTCCACCATCCGCCACGTAAACGTAACCCGTTACGTAACGCCTCTGCGCGAGGGTGGCTCTATGCCCGCAATTACCGAGGCGGATGACGGTTTTTTGTATGTGCTTAAATTCAGAGGTGCAGGGCAGGGCAGCAAAGCATTGATAGCAGAATTAATTGGCGGCGAAATTGCCCGTGCGTTAGGATTGCATGTACCCGAAATTGTTTTTGCCACATTAGATGAAGCCTTTGGCCGAACAGAGGGCGATGAAGAGATACAGGATTTATTAAAAGCCAGCGTGGGCCTTAACCTGGGCTTGCATTATCTTTCGGGCGCCATTACTTACGACCCGGCGGTAACAAAGCTGGATGAAAAACTGGCCTCGCAAATTGTTTGGCTCGATTCGCTTTTACTAAATGTTGACCGCACCGTGCGCAATACCAATATGCTTTGGTGGAATAAAGAATTATGGCTGATTGACCACGGGGCTTCGTTATATTTTCATCACAGCTGGCAGAATTGGGAGGAAAAGGCACAACAGCCTTTTGCTAAAATTAAAGACCATGTTTTGCTTCAGCGCGCTACGCATTTAGCAGAGGTTGATAAAGCGTTTAAAGCCCTGCTAACTAAAGAGCGTATACAAAATATCGTGGCGCTGATACCGGATGCATGGCTTTCGGCAAATGCCCCTTTTAAATCTTTGGAAGAACAAAAACAGGCTTATGCGCGGTTTCTGGAAGTCCGGCTTGCCTATTCTGAAAACTTTGTAAAAGATGCATATCATGCAGGATAAGAGCTTGTTTGAGTATGCGGTTATCCGCATTGTGCCCCGTGTTGAGCGCGAAGAGTTTCTCAACGTGGGCGTAGTGCTGTACTGTGCCGATCAAAAGTTTCTGCAGGCGGTATTTGAAATTAATGAGGCAAGGATAAAGGCGTTTTATCCGGAGACGAACCTTGAGTTACTTCATTCATACCTGTGTGCGTTTAAACTGATTTGCGCGGCTGATCCTGCGGGTGGGCCAATCAGTCAATTGCCAATTGCGGAGCGCTTCCGGTGGTTAACGGCCGCACGTAGTACTATCCTGCAAACCTCCGGTGTTCATTCAGGATTGTGTTTGGATGCACAACAAACGCTGGAAGGCCTTTATAACGGGTTGGTACTTGGCTAATCCGCTCCAGGGTTTAAGCATTTGAAACAAAATTGAAAACCAATGGGATGCTAACAGGATAACGCACTGCGTTGTATAATTTCATCCTTCATGGCCGGAGAAAGGTCGTTAAAATAAGCTGAGTACCCGGATACCCGAACAATCAGCCAGGGATATTGGTCCGGATGTTCTTTGGCCTGTTTGAGCATTTCGGTATCCAGAACATTTAACTGCACCTGCATGCCTCCTTTTTTAAAATAGGTAAGCAGCAAAGCTTTTAAAATTTCTTTGCCATGCTCGCCTTTCAGGGTGGCAGTATCAAACTTGGCATTTACATTTACTCCGTTGTGGGCCCTTTCAAAATCGATGCCTGAAACAGAATTAAGCAGGGCTGTGGGGCCTTTTTTATCAGCTCCGTTGGTAGGTGAGATTCCCGAAGTAAACGGGGCCCCTTTTAAACGGCCATTGGCCATTGCACCGGTGCTTAAACCGAAACTATAGTGTGTTGTGGTGGAATAAAAACCGGCTACAAACCGGCCGCCACGGGTATTATACTTTCCTTCAAACGTATCGTAAAAGCAATCGGCCACCCATTTGCTGAATCCATCAGGGCCGCGGTTATCGTTGCCAAATTTCGGTGCACTTAACAGTTCACGCCTCATTTGTTCTTCTCCTTTAAAATTATTTTTTAACGCGGCTATCAGCCTGGTAACTGAATATTTTTTCTGAACAAACACCAGCTCGTTTATAGCATACAAACTGTCGCCAACATCAGTAATTCCTACTCCCTGAACACCGCTGAAATTATACACCGCGCCACCGGCAGTTACATCTTTACCTTTCTCTATGCAGCCCTGTAACATGGAAGAAGTTAATGGCGTGGGATGATAATCACGGTTTCCGGTTTCAACGGGTGCAAGTACTTTTTGCAACCGGTCAATCAGAAAATTTAACTGCCGGCTGAACGCTTCGTTCACATCGTCAATAGATTGAAACTCTTCAGGGTTCATTGTCACCGCTCCACTGGTTACGGCTGAGCCAAAGAGCTTTCCGCGGTTAAGGGCCATTTCAAGGCAAACCGGCACATTAACCAGTGCGGCATCCGTTGAACCGAAAGTTTTTCCTGCTGCATTGAGTTCAACGCAGCCCAGGGTACTATAAGCATTTGCATCCCTGTCAGAAAACCCGCATCGTTTAAGTGAACGGATAATCACCTCATCATTATAAATTGCCGGCGAGTTTACTCCTTTAGCCAGGTTTTGCATAATCGTATCTACATAAACCTTAGGTGAGTTAACATGAATGCGCGCATGATAATTGGGCTGCCTCATCCGCACTTCATCCATCAGTTCAAGAAAAATATACGACAACTCATTGGTAACATCATTGCCTTCTTCATCGGTTCCGCCAATAGTTACAGCCTGTCCGCTTAAAAAACCTCCATGGCTGGCACTGATGCTGTTACTGAAGACCGGGATAATTTCAGCGCTTTTAATTGCCAGACAGCCAAGCAGTTCTTTTGCCTTTTCTTTTGTCAAAATCCCCGATTCAATATCGCGTTTATAAAAAGGATAGAGGTACTGGTCCATCCGCCCAAAACTGATACCATTATCAAGTCCTTCTAATGTAAGGGCAGTATGCACCATCCAGATAGACTGAAGCGCTTCATAAAAACTATGGGCGCGTTTTGCCGGTACCTGTTCCAGGTTTTTTGCAATCTTACGTAGCTCGGTTTTCCGGATAAGCTCATCTTCACCGGCAACAGATAATTTCGCTGTATCTGCATACCTTCCGGCCATTTGAATTACTCCCCCGCAGATTATTTGAACTGCCTTATAAAAATCGCGCCGTTCATCTCCTTCGGCCAATCCGTTCATTTTTTCTGCGGCGTGGTTAATTACACTTTCAAGCCCCTCATTAATCAGCATTTCATAATCAGGAATAAAATGCCCTATGCCAGCGGTTTCGTTAATCAGGTAAAATTTCGGATTCAGCTGATCTAAAACAAAACTCAGCAGCGCTTTTCCGGAAAAAGCTTTGTAGGCAAGAAATTTGTTTAACCAAAACGGCACTACTTCGGTTACCAGTTTAATTTTCTCAGAAGCAGTAATTTGTAACGGGTTCAGTTTTCGGGTAGTAAAACTTAACAGGTCTTCCATAACCGGCAATCCGTGCAATTCAGGGTATAATGGCCCTGCCACTCTTTTAGAGGTTGTTGAGCCTATAATCAGCTCGGCCGGGTATATAGCACACGTTTTATTCGTTAATACATGCTCCAACGCTTCGGCTTTGCGTATTACCAGCGGTTTGTTGCGGTTAGCCTTATTTTTGAAATACTCTGTTACCAAAACTGCCCGCTCAATGCAAATAGAATAAGGACTTTGAACTACCTGGTCTTTCAGAAATTTTAACCTCTCTTTTTCAGAAAAACCAAAATCGGTTTCAGGAAACATAGTGGCTGATAATGCATTCATATCCGGCGTTTTTAACGATATAAAATGGTTTGAATATTTGCGCGTTCAAAAAAATGTTCCATGGCATTTATTTCCTCCTTCACCAAAGGTTTTACATTCAGTTTGGGTAAGTGGCTGCCAACTTTTTCTGCCTTGGCTTCTCCCATACTGTGATAAGGAAGCAGGTGTACTTTAGAAACTTTGTTCTCCCTTAGCAGTGCCAGAATTTCAGCCAGGTTTTTATCGGTGGCCGTATATTCCGGAATCAAGGGAATGCGGAATTCAACCGGGGCGTTTACTTCTATCAGCCTGCGCATATTGGCAAGTATCTTTTCATTGCTTTGCGATAAAAACTGTTTGTGTTTACCGGGATCGGCAATTTTAAGATCGAAGTAAATGAGGTCTAACAGGGGCAATATTTTTTGAAATTTCTCCCATGCAAAATATCCGTTGGTTTCAATATTGGTGTGTATGCCATGTTGTTTGCAAATCAGTAAAAGCTCATAAATAAAATCGCAATGTAGGGTCGGTTCCCCTCCCGAAAAAGTAACTCCTCCGCCCGATGTCCGGTAATAGGCGGCATCGCTCAACACTTCTTCCATTATTTCTGCAACGCTGTATACTTTACCTATTACTCTGATTGCATCTGAATAACACTGAACAGTGCATATGTTGCACGTTGCACAAATGTTCCTGTCGATTTCAAATGATATATCGTAACTGATTGCATCATGGGCACACGATTTGATACAATTCCTGTTTGCATTACATTTATCGGGATAATAAGCGATTTCCTGTTTCAGTGCCATTGACTCTGGATTCTGGCACCAGGGGCATTCGAGATTACAGCCCTTGAAGAATATAACAGTCCGTATTCCCGGGCCATCGTGAATCGAAAACCTTTGTATATCAAAAATTAACGGAACCATAGTCAATTATTAATTCCTGCCCTTACAGGCTATAACTACAAAGCTGGTGATTTAGGGCCGCATAGTTCATGAGGAATATCAGGGGGAGTTCCAACTACAACCCCCTCAAAGTCTGTATTTTCTCCCACCTGGCATTCCTGTCATTCTCTGCCTGTTCTAAAAACAAATGCGCCAGCTCGGGATTTTTTGTTTCAATCACCTTAAAGCGGTTTTCGTTATACATAAAGTCTTTTATCGGAAGTGTTGGTTCTTTTGAATCAACCACAAAGCGCTCGCCTTTTGGTTTAAGCGGGTTGTAATGGAACAGAGGCCAGTAACCTGATTTAACAGCAATATTCTGCTCCATAGCTCCCTGGCTCATATCTATACCATGCGCAATGCATTGGCTGTAGGCGATAATGATTGAAGGCCCCGGAAACTCCTCGGCTTCCAAAATAACCCGCAGGGTATGCGCGTCGTTACCTGCCATGGCTATCTGCGCCACATATGCCGAACCATGGGCAATAGCCTGCATGGCGAGGTCCTTTTTACCGGTGAGCTTACCGTTAACTGCAAATTTAGCACTTGCACCTCTTGGCGATGCTTTCGATTTCTGTCCACCTGTATTTGAATATACTTCGGTATCAAGCACCAGGATGTTTACTTTTTCGCCGGTTGATAATACGTGGTCCAATCCTCCGTAGCCAATGTCATAAGCCCAGCCATCGCCCCCAATAATCCATACAGATTTTTCGCATAGAAAATCGGCCAGGTGCACAAGGTTTTTTGCTTGTGGTGATGTTAAACCGCTGATGCGTGTTTTCAACTCTTTCACCATCGCCTGCTTGGCAATTATCTCAGCTTCCGTTTTCTCCTGGGCCTGCACTATTTTATCAACCAAATCCTCACCGGCCAACGGACGTATTTCATCTAATAACATATAGGCCATGTCTCTTTTCTGGCCGCATGCCATTTTAATTCCCAAACCAAATTCAGCATTATCTTCAAACAACGAATTTGCCCAGGCAGGTCCGCAGCCTGCATTATTGGTGGTCCATGGAGTAGTGGGCAGATTACCGCCGAAGATAGACGAGCAACCTGTTGCATTGGCAACTATCATACGTTCGCCAAAAAGCTGGGTAAGCAATTTAAGGTAGGGAGTTTCTCCGCAACCCGCGCAGGCCCCTGAAAACTCAAACAAGGGTTGGAAAAACTGTGACCCCTTAACCGTGGCTTTGTTTACGCGCGTACGGTCAACTTCCGGTATGGTTAAAAAGAAATTCCAGTTGGGTATTTCATCTTCCTGCACAAGGGCTTTGTCAACCATATTAATGGCCTTGTGTTTTGGGTCGTTTTTGCTGACAACCGGGCAATATTCAAAACATAAATTGCAACCGGTGCAATCTTCGGTTGAAACCTGTAAAGTGTAAGCCTCTTTATCCCTTTCCCACTCTTTGCCAATAGGATCGGTATGTTTAAACGCCGCAGGGGCATGTTCAAGCAGTTCCTTACTATACACCTTTGGTCGGATCGCAGCATGGGGGCAAATCATAAAGCATTTGCCGCATTGCGAACAAAGTTTTTCATCCCAAACCGGAACGGTATCGGCAATATTCCGTTTCTCAAATTTCGTTGTTCCGGATGGAAAAGTTCCGTCAACCGGAAATGCGCTTACCGGAAGGTCATCACCATCGCCTGAAATTATTTTTGCTAAAACATCTCTGACAAAATCAGGCGAATCAAGAGGTACGAGCAATTCGAGCGGCTTGTTGCCAATAGTGTAGGCTGAGTAATCAATTTCGAAAAGATTGGCCAGTGTCTGGTCAACAGCATCGTAGTTTTTTTGCACTATGGCCTCTCCTTTTTTCCAGTAGCTTTCGTAAATGGCTTCTTTGATTTTTTCTATGGCTTCAGCGCGCGGCAATATATTGCTGATAGCAAAAAAACAGGTTTGCAGAATGGTATTGATGCGGTTACCCATGCCGGTTTCTTTTGCCACTGCATAGGCATTGATGGCATAGAACTTTAATTTTTTATGGATAATTTCTTCCTGTATTTTTTTAGGAAGCATGTCCCATACTTTATCCTTTTCATAAGGAGTATTGAGAAGAAATACAGCCCCCTCGGCCGCACTTTTTAAAATATCGTATTTATTCAGGTAATTGAAATGATGACAGGCTATAAAGTTCGCTGAGTTAATGAGGTACGGAGAATGAACCGGCTCTTTTCCAAAACGCAAATGCGAAGCAGTTAGTGAACCGGATTTTTTTGAATCGTAAACAAAATATCCCTGCACATAATAATCCGTCTTTTCACCAATGATTTTAATAGAGTTTTTATTCGCGCTAACCGTTCCATCGGCGCCCAGGCCGAAAAATAAACCATTGAATAAATGCTGGTGGTCGAGCGAAAATGTTTTATCGTAAGTAAGGCTGGTATGTGTTACATCGTCATCAATACCAATGGTAAAATGGTTTTTGGGGGCACCCTTTTTCAATTCGTCAAAAACAGCTTTTACCATGGCAGGTGTAAACTCTTTGGATGATAATCCATACCGGCCACCGATAACGACCGGAGCTTTTCTTTCTGCCGGTACTGCAGCGTTATGCACTTCGTACAAGGCATTTACCACATCCATATATAAAGGTTCGCCAATGCTGTTTGGTTCTTTGCAGCGGTCGAGAACAGCAATGCTTTTCGCTGTTGCGGGTATCTGGCTTACAAAATCCTGTATAGAGAAAGGCCGGTAAAGGCGGACGTTAATCACGCCGGTTTTTTCTCCCTGTGCGTTCAGATAATCAACCATTTCGCGAACGGTCAACGCACCGGAGCCCATGATGATGATAACCTGCTCAGCTTCAGGATGGCCATAATAATCGAAGAGGTTATATTTTCTTCCGGTAAGACTTTCGAATTTTTGCATTTTCTCTTTTACCACTTCAGCTACATGTTCGTGATAAACATTGGCCGCTTCGCGGTTCTGGAAGAATACATCCGGATTTTGGGCCGTGCCCCTGATAACGGGATGGTCGGGCGAAAGGCCATGGTCGCGGTGGGCGTCCAGGGCATCCTGGTCAAGCATGGTGGCAATAACATCGTCGGGTATCAGCTTTACTTCACTCAATTCATGCGAAGTGCGGAAACCATCAAAAATATTGAGGAACGGAATACGCGATTTGAATGTGGCAGCCTGTGCTATCAATGCCATATCCATAGCTTCCTGCGCTGTGCAGCCAAACAAAAACGCCCAACCGGTGCCCCGCACAGACATTACGTCGCCATGGTCGCCGAAGATGGATAATGCATGTGTGGCTAATGTGCGCGCCGCAATATGGAAAACAGTAGGTGTAAGCTCACCGGCAATTTTGTACATGTTCGGAATCATCAGCAATAAGCCTTGCGAAGCTGTGAAAGTTGTTGCCATTGCGCCGCCTTGCAGTGCACCATGTATGGCGCCCGCTGCCCCGGCCTCGCTTTGCATTTCCATTACTTTCGGTACCTGGCCAAAAATATTTTTCATGCCTTTGGCGCTCCATTCATCAACCCATTCGCCCATAGCTGATGAGGGGGTAATGGGGTAAATGGCGCAAACCTCGTTTGTTTTATAAGCTATGTATGCCGCCGCTTCGTTGCCATCCATAATTACTACCGAGTGGTCTTTGCCTTTTGAAGAATTTGTACTTTTCATATGCTGTAATTTCTTTTCCAAATAGCCGGAACAGAGGAGCCCGGGCGATAAAAAAAGCATGCAGGGTCAGGGGCCTTTGCCTTTGATACCAAAAATTTATGCTGTTATGTTTTATAACAGATTTGACTATTCAAAGTATGCGTAAAAAGCTTAATTGTAGCATGACTAAAATCAGCCGGGCGGCTGAGTGTTTCCCTGAAATCCAGTATTTAACAATTGGATCAATGACTCTCGGCATGATTAAATAATTAATGGCTAAAGCCAGAATGCCTATTCAGTAACCCAACTCTGAAGAGTGGGGCAAAATATTGCCCTGACTTTTAAGTCGGGGGATTAGGAAAAGAGGAAAAGGCTTTAGCCATTAAGGAATTCCGGTAATTACGTGGATAGTCATTGATGGCTTCATATCTATAAGCACTCTTTTTTGATATAATTCAAGGGGTTGTAAAACTCTGGGCTGTTGTTAATATGGCATTTTCAATAATTTCCTATTTTTATTCTGAAACTAACTCAAAACAAAAATGAAAAAGACATTCCTACTGTTGTTAACTGTAATCTGTATGGGCGTTTCAAATGCCCAGGATGCATCGAAAGTTTTTAGCAGCCCAACCCTTGTTTGGTATGGCCTTGATTTTACCATGGCCAAAATGGTTGGCATGAAAGATGAATCGCCACACAAAATCCGCGATGAATATTTTAAGCCATGGTGCGATGCCATTAATAATGAAACCGATTTGGCCAAAGCCTTTCAGAAAAAGGGATTGATTAAAGACCTGGTGGGCGTATTTAAAGCAAACCTGGCCCGCGAAACTGAAAGCATGGCTACGGATGATGATAAAGACCTGAGTGCCTCTGCAATTGCCGACCATGTAAAAGGCATTTCAGTTGGACAGAAAAAGGAAGGATTGGCCGCCGAAGTAATAGTACAAAGCTTTAATAAAACCAGCCAGCAGGCAACTGTTTGGGTGGTGTTTTTTGATATAGCCACGCACAACGTACTCATGTTAAAAAAAGTAACCGGCAAAGCCAGCGGAGGAAGCACAAAAGCTGCGTGGACCTCAGCCCTTAAAGACGTTTTTAGTCAAATTGAGAAGAAAGAATACGCTACCTGGAAAAAGGATGCCCATTTCTAGATTTGATTGGAAATAAAAAAATAAGCCTCATGTATACGAAAGAAACATGAGGCTTATTTTTTTATTAGCGACAAACTATCATTACAAATAAGGCATCTTAGGCAAATTGACAATTCCGGTCTCCCTTCGAAGGGAGACGATTATATTTTCAGATGCCGAAGGCCTGCAAAATATGATCAGAGGGATGAAGACCGCCCTTGCAAAAAGCCTTCGTTAACGCAATAGGACTCTCATCTCCCCTATTGCATTTTCCTGCAGAAAATTCAATAGGCCCTCTTCAAAGAGGACTTGGTTTTGCCCTCCTTCTCTTTTTCGCCTCAATATTTATAATAACTTTCTTTACCAGAACGCCCCATATAAAGCTGCCAGAATGCCTCCAATAATCAGCGACCCAACCAGGAAACTGTTGGATACCCGGAACATGGAAGTATTAATCTCCAGCCCGTTCGTTTTAACACCACGCATATTTTCAAAAAGGCTGATAATTACCATACCCACAACACAAAGCCCAAACACAATACCCATACGGTCTAAAAAAGGAATTTCATAAACCCCGGCTGCGGTGGCTTTTGAAAAGCCAATGGATGCCAGGCCTGAAAGGTCGGCGTGGGTTGGTAAGAATTTAAGAAACAGCGAAAAAATAAAGCCACCGATAGTTGCAAATAAGGCTGCACTGCTGGTTGTTTTTTTCCAGAAAAAGCCCATAATAAACATGGCAAAAACGCCGGGGCTTACAAAGCCGGTGTACTCCTGTATATATTGAAACCCACCCTTTTTATCTATGCCCATTAACGGGGCTATAAAAATGGCTATCAGCATGGCAACCACCACCGTTATTTTCCCCACGTTCACTATCCGGTTTTCATCAGCATCAGGATTGATTTTCTTTTTATAAATATCGAGCGTAAAAATGGTGGCAATGCTGTTTGCCTTTCCGGCCAGCGAAGCCACTACTGCTGCGGTTAGTGCGGCAAATGCGAGTCCTTTTAAACCAGTTGGCAAAAAGTTAAGTAAGACTGAATAAGCTTTATCAGGGTTCACCTCGCCGTTCTGCAAAAGCTGGGTGCTGAATTCCCCGTTCTGGTATAAAACGTAGGCTGCAATACCGGGCAATACCACAATAACCGGCATCAGTAATTTTAAGAACGCAGCAAATAAAATTCCTGCTCGCGCAGTAGGCAGGTCAGCGCCTAATGCACGCTGGGTGATATATTGATTACATCCCCAATAATTCAGGTTAGCAATCCATAGGCCCCCTATCAAAACGGTAAGGCCGGGAAGATCGAGATAGTTTGGATTATCACGTTTTAATATCATGTGAAAGTGGTCGCCGGCATGGCTCATCATTAAACCAAATCCGTTAAAAGCTCCGGCAGTACCAAACTTAACCGATACCATATTAAGAGCCAGGTAAGTGGTAACAAGGCCGCCGAGTATCAGAAAAAACACCTGTATAATATCAGTGTAGCCAATCACCTTCATGCCTCCCAGTGTAATTACCACAGCAAAAATGGCCAGTCCATACATACAAACTGTAAGGTCGTTGCCTGATAGGCTGCTGATGGCCAAAGCACCCAAATAAAGAATGGAGGTAAGGTTTACCACCACATACAACAACAGCCAAAACACCGCCATTATCATCGCCACCGTGCCGTTGTATCTTTGCTGCAAAAACTGCGGCATGGTGTAAATTTTATTTTTCAGGTAGACCGGCATAAAAAACACAGCTACTATTACCAGGGTTGCCGCTGCCATCCATTCGTACGAGGCAATAGCCAGGCCCATTTTAAACCCTGCGCCACTCATACCAATAAACTGCTCTGCCGAAATATTAGATGCTATTAACGATGCCCCGATAGCCCACCAGGTTAACGAACCTTCAGCCAAAAAATAATCTTTTGAACCACCATTGACTTTTTTCTTACGGTTGTATATCCATATTCCGTAACCGGCAACTATCAGAAAGTAAATCAGAAAAACTACATAGTCAAGTGCGTTAAGTGCATGCATCAGCCGGGTGATTTTATGTAACTAATAAAATTCAATTTAAAATAATTATCCAATGGAACGAAAAAAACTATTGGGGGGATTTATCTTCGACCTTCTCCGCCGAGTCTCCCCTTTCCGGCTCCGCAGAATGGGGGACTCGGCGTGTATGCGGTCTGCCCCCACGCCGCGTCCCCAACCTTCGGAAGGGAGACACGGCTAAGAAGGTCCTTTCTGCGTCACTTCTATTTTTTCCTTGGGTCAAGGGTGTCTACCCGCTCACTTTTCTTTAAAAAACTGTTTCAGATAATCCTTTATAAAGTCAGCATAATGCCGGTGGCCCCGGTTATTCAAATGCCCATCGGGATAATCTCTGAAATTGGCTTTGGAATTGGGTAATATAATCCAATCTCCTTTCAAGTCTTTATCCTGCAGTATATCTGCAAATTTTGCCAGGTAGCTTTCAGGGCTCCTGTCCGCGTCTTTGTATTCAGGCACCAGGATAAATTTTACAGGCACATTATTATCCTTTGCTATTTGCTGTATTTGTTTCAGATATTTTTTGGTGATGTGGCTGTCCTTAACCACCGCCTCATATTCCAGCTTTTCCTTTATCCTGAATTTAACTGAATAAAGGCGTGATAGCAATGCACTTTTCGATATCACCCATTCAAAAATATTTTTGGGGTGGCGTAAAAAGTACCGCTCGTTCATGCCATAGTTGTAAGCATCTAAAGCCGATTTAAAATGTATGCCATCAATATCTGCCGAAATTGCACCGGCATTGGTGTAATAATAAAAAGGCTCGTCAGGTGTTACCTTCCGGTCTTCTGTTAACAGGTCGTTACCCATAAAAAAAACCACAAAAGTCATATCGGGTTTAAACCGCGGAATATATTTTGCAGCCAGTGCTTCGTACTGTGGTGGGTCGGTTGCAGGGATGCCCAGGTTTATTACTTCATAGTTGGTTTCGTTGCGCACCAGGTCAACAAAACAATGGCCGGTAACCGGCATGGCCGAAAGGCCCCAGGTAAAACTATCGCCTATAAAAAGCACTTTCTTTTTGGTGCTGTCCAGCTTATTAAAGTCTGGCGAGCGAAAGCCGTCGCTGTTAATTATACAATGTTCTGCAGCCAGCAAAGCACTGTCTGCTATCAATATTCCGTCGTGATTTACATAAAAACTTGGAATAATGTAAAGGGAATCAACCGGTTTAAAATTAATCCAGTTGGGGCGCATATCGCCGGGCGAATAACCCATCCGGCGCAAACCAATCTCAATGGCTGCAAGTAATACCAGCAACAGCATAAACTGGAAAAAGATGAATTTTAATTTAGACCGCATATTTTGTTAAACGGCTGAAAGATAATCCGAAAAATAACCGTTACAGCAATAGTGTCCTCATAAAAGTATTATTTCAGCTTTTCGAACCGGGCCTGAAAAAAGCGGAGATACTTAGGTTCATAAACCATTTTCAGCCCTTTTATCCTATTTCTTTTTTGGTACACAGAATAAATAGATTCCGCAATTACATCCATATGGGCTTGGGTATAAACACGGCGCGGTATAGTAAACCTCACCAGTTCCAGTTTCGGATAATAGTTCTCCCCATTGGATTTTCTTCCGGCAGATACTACACCACGCTCCATGGTTCTTACTCCGGCATCAATATACATTTCTGCCGATAAAGTCTGAGCCGGAAACTGGTCCTGCGTAAGATGCGGCAAAAAGGCTTTGGCATCCACAAAAATTCCGTGGCCGCCAATTGGTTTTACAATGGGGATACCATAGTCCATCATCTTATGCCCCAGGTATTCCACCTGCCCGATGCGCGCCCGGATATGATCATCGCTCAGGCTTTCCCCAATACCAATAGCCATTGCTTCCATATCGCGCCCGGCAAGGCCGCCGTACGTGTGTAAGCCTTCATATACCACAACCAGGTTACGCGCTTCTTCATAAACAGACCATTCGTTAGTGGCTAAAAAGCCGCCGATATTTACCAGGGCATCTTTTTTAGCGCTCATGGTAGCCCCGTCGGTATAAGAACATATTTCTTTTACGATTTCACGAATAGATTTATCAGCGTAACCTTTTTCGCGTTGCTGAATAAAATAAGCATTCTCAGCCACGCGTGTCATATCATGTATTACGCGAATGCCAAGTTTAGAGGTATAAGCCCTCAATTCCTTCAGGTTTTGCATGCTGATGGGCTGGCCGCCTGCCATGTTTACGCTGGTAGCCATACATACGTAAGGAATTCTCTTAGCGCCGTATTTATCTACCACCGCTTTTAGCTTATTAAAATCCACATTGCCTTTAAAAGGGTGCTCGCTGTTGGGGTCGTGTGCCTCATCAATAATCACGTCCACAAATTTTCCTCCGGCAAGTTCCTGGTGAAGGCGGGTTGTGGTAAAATACATGTTGCCCGGTATGATATCACCCTTCTTAATCATTGTTTGCGATAGGATATTTTCAGCACCGCGGCCCTGGTGAGTTGGAATAATATGCTTGTAGCCATACGAATTTTGAATCACCTTTTCGAGATGATAGAAATTACGGCTGCCGGCATAGGCTTCATCGCCCATCATAATACCTGCCCATTGCCGGTCGCTCATGGCAGAGGTACCGCTATCGGTAAGCAGGTCAATGTATACATCTTCCGATTTAAGCAAAAAAGTATTGTAGCCCGCTTCTTTAATGGCTTTGATGCGTTGAGGACGGGTTTCCATCTTCAGCAACTCAACCATTTTAATTTTATAGGGCTCTGCCCACGAACGTTTGCCAGGTTTTTCCATACAAAGTATATTTTGACATTATGTTAAGCGGCGAAAGTTATTACCAAACCTGTGGTTATAACATGAGTATTATCAATATCATGCCTCTGCCCTCTCATAATCCGGCAACTGATTTACATCATAAATACCCGTTTACGGCGCTATTAATTTTATTTTTGCAAAACATAAAACTGAATAGCCTTGCCGCAAATGAAAATCAATAATGACTGGTGGAAATGGGGGTCGGCCGAAAAACGAAAGTCGCTAAAAAACTATCCGTTATTCGGTGACCATTTGCAGAAGCTTTGGGGAAAAGCTTTTGATGAGATGCAACCTGCGCCTGAACAAGCTAATATTATAGCCGATGAGCAAAGGGTTGCCTTTATCCAAAAGTTATTTGCTTCTGAATTACCCCAAATTAAGATAAGTACTGATCCCGCAATCCGTTTAACACGGTCGTTAGGTAAAAGCTATCACGACCTGGTAAAAGCGCTTTTTAATTTGCCCATACCACTACCTGAAGCAGTGATTTTTCCGGGAAACCATGATGAGGTTTTAAGAGTGCTTCAATTTGCATCGCTAAATAATATTATGGTGCTGCCTTTTGGGGGGGGGACAAACGTGGTGGGGTCGTTTGATATTGCCGAAAAAGCACATGCCCTGATAGTTTTTGATATGTCGGAAATGAAAAGCTTGTTGAGCCTGGATGAAAAGAACCATGTGGCAACTTTTCAAAGCGGCATTATGGGTCCTGAAATTGAAAAGCAATTAAATGCAAAAGGATATACGCTTGGACATTTTCCGCAGTCATTCGAGTTTTCATCACTAGGTGGCTGGATAGCCACCCGCTCCGCGGGTCAGGAATCTTCAAGCTATGGCAGGATTGAAGATATCGTTATCTCGCTAAAAGTGGCCACGCCTGTCGGTGCAATTACAACCAGCGGTTACGAAGGCGATGCGGAGGGCATCAATATAAAATCTCTCTTCTTTGGTTCTGAAGGATTGTTTGGCATAGTAACAGAAGCCAAAGTGCGGATACATCCTTTGCCTGAAAATAAGAAATGGGTAATAGCAGTCTACCCCGCGTTTGAAAACGGGCTTGATACTTTGCGTGAATTGGTGCAGATGGATATTTTCCCTTCGGTAGTACGATTCTCGGATGAAAATGAATCATTCTTTCTCTCCATGCTTTCGCACCAGGAGCCGTCATTAATGGGCGACATTAAAGCTTTTGTTTCCAAACAGGTTTTGAAGTGGAAAAATATCGAAAAGCCTAACCTGATGATACTGCGTATTGATGGAAAGGAGGAGGAATCCCTGGCTAAAAAAGTTATTGCAGACTCCATAGTAAGAAAGAACAAAGGATTTTTGACAGGAGATAGCATCGGTAAGAAGTGGGAGACTTCAAGATTTGGCCTACCCTATTTGCGCGACGACCTGATGGAGCGTGGCATTTTTGTTGATACCATGGAAACCGTATTGCCCTGGGATAAACTGGCAGATTTTAAAAAGCATTTGCTAAAGCAATTACAAGGTTGCAGTGCATTTGGATTGGAAAAAGGAATTTTGCTGGCGCACATATCGCATGTTTACACCTCAGGCGCCAGCATTTATTTTACTGTTATCACTGCACAGGATAGAAAACAACCGGTAGAGCAATGGAAAACTATCAAGGCTCTGGTAACGGGTAATATAGTCGAAGCTGGTGGCGCAGTGTCGCATCACCACAGCATCGGGCGAGACCATCAGCCGTGGTACCTGGCCAAAACCGACGCCTTAACCAAAAAACTTTTATTAAGCATAAAGAAAACCCTTGACCCGGAACGCATAATGAACCCGGGCAATTTGTTTGATGAATAGACAAGCACTCATATCAGCCGCGCATAACGATACTTTCGACATCTGTATTATTGGTGGAGGAATTACCGGGGCCGGAATATTGGCAACCGCACAGGAACGCGGATTAAAAGCTATCCTGGTTGAAAAGAACGATTTTGCTTCGGGCACCAGCAGCCGCTCGTCAAAAATGATACATGGTGGTTTGCGGTACCTCAGGTATCTGCAGGTTAACCTGGTACAGGAAGCCTTACAGGAACGCGGACACCTGTTACAGATTTATCCTCACCTGGTAAAGCCACTTTCTTTTATACTTCCGTCGTTTAATTCTGAGCTGGACCTGCTTTCAAAACACCTTGCATTAATTGCTTATGATAAACTGGCAGGTAAAGCGATGGTTCACCCCCATAAGAGACTGAGCGCGGCGGAACTGCAAAAGGAGCTGCCGGGCTTTTTATCGAAAGGCCTGAAAGGCGGTATGTTATTCTGGGATGCATATACTAATGATGCCCGCCTTACCTCGGATGTTTTATGCGATGCAGCTTTACAGGGGGCGGTGGTACTTAACTACGTTGAAGCCAACCAGTTTATTAAAGAAAATAATTCGGTAAAGGTGTTAGTCTGCAAAGATGTTATCACCGGTGAAACAATTGGCATCAAAGCAAAGGTATATATCAATGCCACCGGTGTTTGGACAGATGAAATACTGGAAAAACTATTTGGCCCTTCGGCTAAAAAGATGGAGCCCACTAAAGGGGTTCATTTACTTATACCTTCCGGCCGCTTACCCAAAGGCCATGCTATTGCTGTGGTTTCAACCACCGGCGATAAACGGTTCCTATATACCCTGCCGTGGGAGAATGGCCTCACTATCCTGGGCTCAACAGATACCGAATACAGGGAAAAGCCGGATGAACCGGACGTAACCACCGAAGACATAAAATACATACTGGATGCATTTAACGCCAGTTTCCCAGATGCAAAACTTACCACACAAGATATAGTTTCGGTTTATTCCGGGCTTCGCCCGCTGTTGAATGAAAAGAATGCAAAAAGTACTTACAGCCGTTCGCGCGAGTATGAGATTTGGTGGAGCGAAAGCAACTTTATTAACATAGCGGGTGGTAAACTGACGTCTTTTTTATCAATGGGCAAACATTGTATGGATGTGGTTGAAAGCCGCTTTAAGAGCCTTGGGCCGGAGAAAAAAGAGATTGCTCCAGCTTCGGAATACAATGGCAGATGGAAAAACAATTATGGCCCCAGTGGTACTTATATTGAAAATATTTTGGGAGAAGATGCCTTATACGACGCTCCGATAAGCGCAACGTGGAAATACACAAGGGCAGAAATGATATTCTTTATCCGCTATCAGTTTGCCCAAACACTTGCCGACCTGCTTACCCGCCGAACTTCCATTACTTATGCCATGAAATATTTTGACGAGGCACTGGTTAAAAATATGGCCGGACTTATGGCCAAAGAGCTGAATAAACCTGAAAGCTGGATACAGGAGCAGATAGGAAAATACCATCAGCATTGGCTTGAATATCACCCTGATTTTTTACGTTCCGGAAATGCTGCTAATGTTAATGGCGGGATGCAAGTGGTTAATTAGACCTTACCCCTCAGCCCTCCTGGACCGGGAGAAGAAGAAACTAACCTGAAGCCTGAACACGTTCATCAAAAAGTAAGCATTGCTCTTAAACAATTTCCATTTGCCAACCGGCGGTTCGGCCAGTTTATATTGCAATAATAACCTGCCCAAAGTTGAGCGATGTGGTATTCCGTTCTTATCAATCTTCTTCGTTCTCCACTCCTCGTTCATCCAATGGATAAACAGATAACTCTCCCGTGGTTCTGTATCGCTGTATATATACTCTTCAACTACTGACCACACATCCGGGTTACCACAGCCTGAATGCACAAAGTTTTCTAAACCCAACTGTGTTATATGCTTATTGAGGATAACAATCGGCTTATGCCAATCTGTGTTATCGCTGTCCACGGTCTTAACTGCCTCTTCATAGCATAGGCGCATTAATTCGCTTTTTTGGGGACACTTCATCACATTGCCCACTACTTTCAACTCATGATGGCTGCGGAAAAAATAAGGCTCTTTAATATCTAACGGTTGTAAGCATGTAACATCCATATCAACCCACCATCCGCCTTTTTCGTACAATAGCTTATATCTGAAAATATCTGAGAAACCCGATACACTGCCCTTGCCGTGCCCGTATTGGTTGGCATTCTTATACCTGAAAACTGAAGACTGCGGCATAATTTCGTTGGCATCGCGGATAATAACCTGGGGTGGCAAAACATTCTTCAGCGGTTCATATACCCATAAATGAAAAGTATGTCCGCGCCTTATAAAGGAATTAACGGTAAGTAATTCAATAACTGATAATTCGTTACCAATCCAAAGCCCATTAACAATGTTATTGTCAATCATCCTTACTTCGTTTCCGGCGCTCAGGCTGTTTTCAAGCGCACTGTTATCGCCGGGCAATAGGGCTGAAACATAATCCCAAACATCCCAGCCCCTTCTTCCGAAGTTGTGATAGATATGAATCAGGGCCGGCCTTACAATCGTTTTAAACGCATCATCGGTAAAATTACCGGCGTCGTCCATAATCATATCCAGGTTATTCCAATCGCTCAAAAAATTGAACTTTTTAGGCAACAGGGGATTGTTCTGCATTCCAAATTGCCAGGCAGTAGCAATAAGCGTTCCCTGGTCGCGCACTTTCCATTCGGGCCAGGTGAATATCTGCATGGTCTTATCAAACCAGGCATTTAAAAATGCTTCGCTGCAGTCGTCAAATAAAAACACGCCGCCGTTCCAATGTTGAAAATTTTTATCCTTTACCNNCTTTACCTCAATACCAAACCGGTTATAAATAAACTGGCCCAAATGCGGGCAGGTAAGATTATAAATGTCAATACCATCGCCGGTTATCCATCGCTGCTTTTCTTCATTCCACTTCCAATCCGAATTGGCTTCAATATCATGCACCATGCTTTCGCGATAGGGGATAACTACATTTCCTTCCTTATCATACCATGATTTAGTGCGGCGGTTGAAAATGAAATTATCGTCAAGTTTAAAGGTATTAACAGCTGTATTGAATCGCAGGCTGATAAAAAAGTAATTCAGTTTATTCAGCTTTATTTCATCAAATTTCTGCTGCAATAAACGCTTCTTTTCTTCTATCACCGGGTCTCTCCACTTTCTTGCCGGGTCATATTTTTCTTTCAGCACTTCAAGTTCGGCAATGCGGCGGTTGTTGCGCTCAACACAGTCGCATTTTACCGCATTCAAACTGAATTTTGGCATCCGGCAATGGTCGGCGCCAAAGGTTACTATACCGTGCTTATGATTAAAAACATCATCACATTCTTCACTTAAAGCAACAACATCCGTATCCAGGTAACAATATGAAAATCCCTTAGGCAAAAATTTATTAAGGCCTGTTTTAAGGTAAATGCTGGCCTGGTGATGGTTAAATTGCTCAGGGGTTTTTACATCAACAATATTATCATGTTCAACCGGTATAGCATTGCGCAACGAATCGGTTACCACAATAATTTCGTTCTTTGAAAAATGCTTCAGGTAGCGCAATGCAAAATGCAGCGTATCTATGTGCACACGGTCACCACAAACCACAAATACAAACTTATTCTTCGACATACTCAATTCAACGCTTCAGCCAAAATTTCTTTTAAAAGACCAAATTAACTGAAATAGCGTCATTTAACTCAACACCATCTTCTGTACCATGCCTCCATAACAGCAACCTTCCACAAGCGCCAGTGGTCTTTAGTGGTCAGTAGTTGTTGGATATAAGCACCATTCACAATTCCATCTTTCACCAGTTTACTGTCGTTTAGCCTGCTTTCGTACCAAGGCATATTCATATAATACCTGTCGGGACCCACAAAGCCTTGTTTTTTGCGGTTTAAAATTTCGTTGGGTAAATGTCCTTTGATATTCTGGTAGAGCAAATGTTTGGTTTCGTTCTTCCGGTAATATACATCCGTCTTCAATTGAAAAATGAACTCACAAATTTCATGGTCCAAAAAGGGAACCCGCACTTCAAGCGAGTTCGCCATGCTGGCCCTGTCAATCTTTGCTAACACCTGTTCGCCCATAAACTGTTTAACATCCATAACCTGTATCGCCTTTAAATCAGGCAGTGCAGGATTATAGAAAGAATGGTAATACCAATCAGGGTTTGCGTTAATATTTTGGTAAAGGTCAGGATGCAGCAACTTTTGAAGCTCCGGAATATCAAAGCGCCCCATGGCCATTGCGTTTGCATAGTATTGCAAAATGTGGGGTGTTTGTTTCGGCTTAAAGATTGAAAGTAATTGCTGCTTCAGCGATAGCCTTTCAGGTTCATATTCTTTTTGCCACTGGTAACCCACCAAAAATTCATCGCTGCCTTCGCCGCTCATTACTGCTTTTACAGTTTTAGCGGCCTCCTTACTTACCAGGTAAGTGGGTATGGTGGATATATCTCCATTGGGCTCGTCATACACCCAAACCAAATGGTCAATAATATCCAACGATTGCGATTCCAGCACCAGGGAATGATGGTCAGTATGATACTGTTTGGCAACCATATCAGCATATAGATGCTCGCTCACATCCCACTGCTCAAAACCGATGGCGAAAGTGGAAGGCACGTAGCCAAACCTGCTCATGTAATAAACAATAGCCGAGCTATCGTAACCACCACTTAAAAAAGAGCCCACCGGCACATCGCTGCGGGCATGGGTCCTTACTGAATTCAAAAGCAGTCCATCAAATTTTTCAATGGCCTCTTTATCCGAAATTGTATGCTCAGCAAAGGGAATATTCCAGTATTTTTTAACCTCAACATGGCCATTGGCTTTCAATACCAGGTACGAGGCCGCGGGCAGTTTTTTAACTTCTTTCCAGATACTTTTAGGGCTTGGTACATACCGGTAAACAAAGTAGTCGGCAAAAGAGGTGAGGTCTAAGATGGTATTAACCGTAGCGTTTGCTTTAATGCCTTTTATTTCAGAAGCAAAAACAAAGTTTCCGTTTTGATGATAATAGTAAAGCGGTTTAATACCGAACCGGTCGCGGGCTAAAAACAATTCTTTTTTATGCTCGTCCCACAAGCCAAAGGCGAACATGCCTTTTAAGCGGTTCAGCACCTCGTGTCCCCAGGCCATGTAACCATGCAAAATAACTTCGGTGTCAGTATGGCTTCTGAACTGATACCCCATGCCTTCCAGTTCAGAACGCAACTCGAGGTAATTATAAATTTCGCCGTTGTAGGTTATCCATATTTTGCCGTCGGCAGCCGACATCGGTTGTTTGCCTGCTTCGCTGAGGTCTAAAAAAGATAGCCGGCGATGGGCCAAGGCAGCGGTTTTTGATTGGTTGATATACACCCCAAAGCCATCGGGCCCGCGATGCTGCTGTGCATCGTTCATAGCCACCAGTTCCGATTCTGCAACCTGTTTTTTAAAATTTATCTGTCCTGCAATGCCGCACATTAGTAGTCTTCTTCTGTTTTAAAATTATCCCTTATTGCTTTAAAGTCTTTTGCCAGCTTTATAACAAAAGAAGGAAAAAGCGCTAAGTGCAAGATAAGTAAGAAAACAAACCCGTGCCTGAAAACACACAGGAATACGAGCAGAAATACAGGGAACCAGGCCTCATAATAATCATTCATAAAATAGGTGAATTTGAATTCCACCAGCCTTCTATCGGCATACCCCAGTTTCCATCCGCTGAATTTCAAATATGACATCAGCCCAAAGCCCAGTAAACAAATAATACAGGGCGGAATATGCATGCAAATTGCCAGGGTAAGCAAAATCAGAAACCCAACCTCAGCCGGAAACAGGAACCGGTTAATCAGGTTTATAACCCGCCAGGGGCCATATTTTGTTACCACTGTGTTAATACCGGCATCCATATCGCTTTTACGGTCTTCAATCTGGTGTAATAATATATTCCTTATCCCTTTAATAAAGCTTAGC
Source organism: Bacteroidota bacterium (assembly GCA_003165895.1). Lineage (GTDB taxonomy): Bacteria > Bacteroidota > Bacteroidia > Chitinophagales > LD1 > Bog-950. The sequence goes on from PMXD01000047.1 coordinate 25,531, forward strand.
AAAACAAGCAGTGTAATAAGCAAAGCGCCCCAGGGCCTTAAAATGCCGCTAAAACCAAACACACACAGGGTTATTAATACAGGGTTTAAATGCCCGTAAAAAGCATCGGCTAAAATACCCCATTCTGCACGGTCTTTTAACCTGAGCGGCTTTACGCTGTAAATTATAAGCGCTAGTATTTGTATAAAAAAAAGCAAATTGGCTAACATCCTTAACGGTATATACAAGCCTGGATAGCGGATCATCTCCACCCACGCAATTACCCCAACCGCTAAAGGAATGCTGACAATAATTATACGAAAAGCCAGGACAAACCCTGCAAGTCCGTTGGGTTTGCCAGCCCTTGTATCAGCCTCAACATCGCATAAATCGTTTAATAAATACCCGAAAGCGGCTATTGCTACCAAGGCAATAAAAAATAATATATACCGGGCTATATCGGCTTTGGCGTACAAGCTAACTCCATGCTTGCCCGGGTGCCCGGCTACAAAAAATATATTAGTGAGCAAAGAAAAATATATCCAGCCCAAAACCTGCGGCACAATTGTATTCCACCATGTACTTATCCTGAGCAGCCTAAACAATTTTAAATGGTTTTTTGCAAGGCAAATTTAGATTTAGTTTTAGGTACTGATAGTTTTTTTTAAGATGTTGCATAGCACAAGTGCGCATCCAGTTGGTTCGATAATTTGGCAGGTCCGGGGTGTTGAGCAACTGCCATTGTTAGAGTGCATACCAAATTGTTGATACGTGGCCACCACATATCACCCCGAAATGGTAAGAAAAAACCCTTTGAGGTGAGCGCGACAATTTGAATGCGCCCGCTTTTTTATCAAAATTCTATTAGTTTTGACATTATGAGTAATGTGCTGATACATATAGGTTTTCCTAAAACCGGCTCAACGTATCTTCAAAAGTGGTTTTCTGAACATCCCGAAATGTATTATAAAAGCAGGGGCATTGCAGGATTTTATAATGCCCATGAAATGGCCACTTACGCGCAGAAAACGCAAAAAATACATTCCGTTTTTGTTTTGAGCAGTGAAGACCTGAGTGTTTGGAAAGGGGATGAGGATACGATAGGCTCAGAAGGAAAGATTTACGATACCCAACAATATCAACGAAATTTATGCGAAACCCTGCACCGTATTTTTCCCAATGGAAAGATGCTTATTGTTACCCGCGGGTATGCCGGTATGTTACCTTCATTATATTCTCAATTTGTTCGCGGGGGTGGGGTGCTTACCTTTGATGAACTACAGGATACTTACGGCAAAATCTTTAAGATCTTATATGATTATACCTGGATAGTAAAGCTTTACCGGGAAAGGTTCGGAAGCGAAAATGTTATAGTATTACCTTACGAATTGCTGCGCGACGCGCCGGATACATTTACTTCTTTGCTTGAATCGGAGATGGGAATTACAGAACATTTTTCGTTCAGCGCCGAAAAGATCAATGCAGCAATGGACCCGGTAATGATTACAGCCTACCGCCGTTTTTCAAAATTTCTTTTCACTGCCATACAACCATTAGGCAGCAGGCTTAGCAAAAAGATATACCGTTATCACGCTTACCGGTTAATATACAGGCACAAGCACCCGCTGATAGAATTTACAGCCCGGTTTGTTAAAGAGCCGGAGAAGATAGTAATAGCAGATTGGCTGATAGAGTCGTTTAAGGGGGGAGCTGAAATTTTCGGGAATGAAAAGTTGTATCAGCCTTATTTAAAAGAATACTTACTTTAATAAAGTGGAGCAGATTATTTATAAAAAAATCAGAAAAGACCCGGTTTCAGCATGGAGTTACCTGACTGATGCCTGGCAATCGCGCAACCTGGTCCTGATATTTGCACGGCGCGACCTTAAAGTGCAATATGCACAAACTTACCTGGGTATTACCTGGTCGGTATTACAGCCATTAACTGCGCTTATTGTTTTCTCGTTCTTCTTTCAGCATGTGGTTACTTTAAACCTGCATGTGCCATACGTTGCTTTTGTTTTTACCGGCATTATGGGTTGGTTTTATTTTACTTCACTGGTGGGCAATGCCGGCACAGCATTGCTTAATAACCAGCAAATTATTAAAAAATTACATTTCCCCTATATTGTTTTACCGCTTTCAAGGGCGGTGGTGGGGTTGGTAGAGCTTGGCATATCACTCGTCATTCTAAGCGCCATCCTGCTTTTTACCGGTGGAAGTATTTCGTTCCGGATACTTTATTTACCGCTTGTAATTATAGCCAATATGTTTACCGGCCTTTCCATTGGCTTGTGGCTATCGGCCCTTACTATCCGTTTTCGCGACCTTCACCATATTATCCCATTCATCATTGGCTTTGGCATCTGGATTACACCCGTATTTTATCCTAGAACCATGGTACCCAAAGCTTACAGCTGGATATATTATTTTCATCCTATAGCCAATGTTATTTCGCTTTACCGGTGGATATTTCTTGAATTACCGGTTAACTGGCCACAGGTTTTTACATCGTTTATAGTAGTAATATTCATTTTTATCAGTGGCCTGTTTTTTTTCATCAGGAATGAAAAATTTGTTGCCGAACACTTATAATTTAACCATGGATGAGTTAGCTTTTGAGGTGAAAGATATAAGTAAGTGCTTTAGCGTTATGGAGGGCGATTCAACTAGCCTAAAAGGGGCAGTTGCGCAGTTATTTTCAAAAAAAAAAGGTGGCAGATTCAGGGTGCTGAACAATGTTTCGTTCAGTGTAAAAAAGGGCGAGTCGCTGGGTATTATTGGCAAAAACGGTGCGGGTAAATCTACTTTACTGAAAATACTGAGCGGCATTATTCAACCGGACGAGGGGGAAATAAATTTTTATGGAAAAACAGTTTCTATCCTTGAAATAGGCACCGGTTTTCATCCCGAACTGACAGGGCGTGAGAACATTTATTTGTCAGCTTCGCTTTACCGGTTTTCGCGGAAAAGTATTGATGAAAGGTTTCAGGCCATTGTAGATTTTAGTGGCGTTGGCAAATTTATTGATGAGCCGGTAAAGAATTATAGTTCGGGTATGTACCTGCGCCTGGCGTTTTCAATCATCACTCTTTTAGATGCCGAGATTTATTTGATAGATGAAGTAATTAATGTTGGTGATGCTGATTTCCAGGTGAAGTGCAAAACGAGGATTGAGGAGCTGATAGCATTGGGTAAAACACTGGTGATTGTAAGCCATAACTTAAACGAGATATTGACCTTATGCAACCGGGTTATTATGATGGAGGCTGGTGAAATAGTGCAGCAAGGGGGCGGAGAAGTAATTTTAAAATACATGACCCACGCTTTACCTCAGTTCTTTTCATTCAAAGATGGCGACTATTTTCATTCCAAAGATCCGGGCAATGCTTTAGTGAATGTAAGCGAGTTAAGTATAAGCAAGTGTGGCATTAATAAATACCGCAACGGAATTGAGGGCCTGAGCGTTGAACATCCGTTCACGGTTTTCCTGGATATCAATAAGCTTAAAGCGGTAAATTTTGTTTTGAGGTTAAAGGTTTTTGACAGTACGGGGATACTTGTATTTGCCTGCTCAACCCTAAGACTTGTTGAAAAAATGAGTGCCACCGGCAGTTACAGAATAGAGTTTGAAATACCGGCCAATTTTTTGAATGACAGAATGTATTCATTCGACCTGACGGTTTTTGACGTTACTACCCAACACCTGATGGCGAAAGTTGATAAGATACTGAGCATTAAGATGGGTAATGAACGTTTGTCTGAAGTAAACGAGACTATGGAGAACCAGCCGGGTATTGTAAGGCCTGCGATTGTGACTTCAATTGCACCTTTGTAAAGGAAAAATATTTTTTATTTATAATATATATTGATGGGCACGGTATTATTACATATTGGCTTTGCAAAGTGCGGTTCCACCTTTTTGCAACAATGGTTTGAGAAGCATCCTGAGATATACTTTCAGCCTAAGCGTTTTGCACNNGAGCAATAAAGAGATGCCTCAAAATTACCTGTTTAGCTGCGAAGACTTCTCAATTTGGCAGGGCGAGCCCATCATTTACGGTCTGGCGGGGTCAGTGCATTATGATTATCGTAAATTTCAGGAAAACATCTCCGCCATGCTTGCCGGGTTATTTCCAGCGGCTAAAGTTTTAATAGTTACCAGGTCGCACCGCCAGATAATCAGGTCTATTTATTCACAGTATATTGCCAAAGGAGGGGCGTTTTCGTTAAAAGAAATCTTTACGGTTAACCCGGGCATGTTCCAACACTTTCTTAATTATAACTATGTAATAAACCTGTACCGGGCAAAGTTCGGCAAAGAAAATGTGATTATCCTGCCTTATGAAATGTTGCGCGATGAACCCGCTAAGTTTATAGCTGCCATTGAATCGCAGCTATCCATATCGGGCAAATTTGACTTTCCTAATAAACAGGTAAATGAATCCTTTGATAAGAGGATTTTGAACGCGTATTTTAAAACCTCAAAATTTATTTACACTGCTTTAAAGCCATTTCCCAAAAGGCTGCAAACATGGCTATACCTGCAATACATGCAGCAGTTAAGAGGCAATAAGCCTAATGAATTTATAAAATTGCTGGCAACCGACAACGAATTAATTTACGAGGGCTTAGATGATTTTGTGCAGGACTTAAAGCCTACAGCCGAAATTCTAAGAGGCGAGCCGGTCTACCAGCCTTACCTAAATGAATACTTTGATTAACAAACTGGTTTTACCTAGCCTGGTTGCCTGAAAAAAATGCAGGGTCGGCTTGTTTGTACATACTATATATTTCGCGGTGCTGCTTTGTGTTGTACCTTGGCTTCTGGCATCTTATTTCAAGATAGTCTATATGGAAAATAAATTCTTCGGGCGAAGGATCATTACCAATACCGGTGAGTGTTTGAAAAAGTGTGGTAACTTTTAACTGGTCCCAATGCAGGTAATTTACTTCCGGCACTTTTACAAAATCAAGAATAAAATTCAGCCTTCTTAATTTTGACAGCACCGGGTAAAGCGAACCAATATTATAATTGTAGGCTATGTTTGAGGTATAAATCTCCTGGGCAATCCTTTTCTTTTCAAACGGGTCATCGCTTTCTCTTTCAAACAGGTCTTTCATGTAAAGGATACCGCCGGGTTTAAGCACCTGGTATGCAGCTTCAAGCAATTCATCTTTTTGCTGCGAATGGCTGAATGATTCAAGAAAGATAACCCGGTCAAAACGCTCAGGGCCGAATTTCTCAACTATTTTATGGTAGTCATCGTGGTAGAAATGCACTTTTTCTTGCAGGCCTTTTTGCGCAGCGGTTTGTTTTGCGGTTTGATACTGGGCTTCGGAAATAGTTACCCCATGAAACTGGGCATCAATTTTTTGAGCAAAATAAATGGAAGGCCCGCCAACACCGCAACCGGCATCAAGAACAGTTTGCCCCGGTTCAAGTTTGGCGCTTTTAAGCGTGTAATCCATATATTCACTCATATCCTCCGTGCGCAACGACTGAATATAATCTCCGTACGAAGCAAGGAATTCTTTATTCCGCAAATCGTAAAATTCACCTACCTGTTTGGGGGTAAACTTTTCTTTATTAGTAAAGTAATATTTTTCGGGTTCCATAGGGCAATATTACTGCTTTTACAGGTTAAAATAAATGTTTTTCTACAGTTACGATATACCGTAAAAACCAAAATACACTTATAATATTTATTTAAATATTCAGAGCCTTTCTCAAATTTCAAAAACTGTGCCCTCTCTGGCAAGATATGTTTCAGGGAAAACCCCGCGTGCCTGGCTTAGCAGGGGTTCCAGGTTTTCGTACCGGGCAGAAAAATGGCCTATAACCAGTTTGCCGGCCTTAGCATGTTTGGCAACTTCTGCTGCCTGGCGGCTGGTTGTATGGAAAGTTTCAAGGGCGCGGGCCGTATGTTCGTCAGCAAAAGTAGCCTCGTGGTATAAAAGGCCAACGCCTTTTATCTGTTCAATAAAACTATCTATGTAAACGGTGTCGCTGCAATAGGCGTAACTGCGCGGCTCTGGTGGGTCGGTGGTCAATTCAGCATTGGGTACTACCCTGCCGTTTTCATCAGTAAAATCAGCCCCTTTTTTAATGCCGGTAATATCCCTGAACGGAATTTTGTATTCAGCAATTTTCTCTACCAGTATCTTCCTTAATCCTTTTTTCTCTTTAAAATAAAAACCGGTGGTAGGCAGCCTGTGTTTCAGAATAATGGTTTCCACCTGCAAAACCTCATCCTCGTATATTACCCGTGGCTCATCGGCAACTACGTGATGATAGTGAATCTGAAATTTTAACTGGGTTTGCGAATGTTTGAAATGAACATTCATTAACTCCTCTATACCAGCCGGGCCATATATGTGTAGCGGTGTCTCGCGCCAGTTCAGGTTAAAAGAAGTAAGCAGGCCGATAAGCCCGAAATAATGGTCGCCGTGTAAATGCGAGATGAAAATGTGGTCTAAACGGCCCCGTTTAATGTTAAATTTATTGAGCCGGAACTGCGTTCCTTCTCCACAGTCAATCAAAAAAAGACTGCCATTATAATTCAGTATTTGTGCAGATGGGTGTCGGTCGTGTGCAGGTATAGCTCCGTTGCTGCCGAGAATCGTCAGGTCAAATTGCATCAGCAGCCTTGGTTTATGTTCTCAAATCGCGGTCAAGTTCCTCCATCATCACATAATCAACCGACTCGCTAAGCGAAGGGATTATGTTCAAAATGGGCTCTAATTGCGAAATTTTGATGAGTTTCTGGATATGGGCGTTTAATCCCGTAAGTACAAAAGTGCCAGTAGCCTCTTTGCAAAGGCGATTACCTACTAAAAGGGCACTTAACCCCGAGGAGTCAACGTATTGAACATCTCCAAGATCCAGCACAATATTTCTGAATCCTTCATTGTTTAAAACAACCAACTCGGATTTAAGTTGCGGGGCCAGGTTGCTTAAAAGCTTGTCTTCGTTCAGCTTGATAATAACAAGCCTGTCTCTTTTGTCTATCTGAAATCTCATAAGCAAATTCTTTTAAGAAGCCAATTATACTTCTAAAATACGATTTTTTCGGAAAAATTAATTTAATGGCGAAAGTGTATTATAAATCGCTCTTTTCAAAATTTAATGTTGGAACATAAAAATAGCCCGGTATTTGCCTTACATTTTAATATCGTATCTTTAAATATGGAAAATAGAAGGCTGGGTAACTATAAAAAATCCTTTTCAACTATTTGCCGGGCTTGTTGTTTTAATAGAATTAAATTAGGTTTGAGGTAATTACGTTTTGTAACAAAAAAATAAAGGCAAATAAATATCGGGGTAAATCGTCATTAACAATGGTATGTTGCTCTAAGAGCCGACAAAATGGCTAAAAACATTTGTTGGTTTAAAATTTGAACTAAAGAAAAATATGGACGCAAAATTTTCACCGAAAGTAAAGGAGGTTATCTCCTACAGCCGCGAAGAAGCCCTTCGCCTGAATCATGATTATATTGGTATAGAACACCTGTTGCTGGGGCTTATCCGCGAAGGAGAAGGACTGGCCATTAAGACCCTGAAAAGCCTGGACGTTGACTCTATTATGCTTCGTAAAACTATTGAGGATTCTATTAAAGATAAAGTGGCCAAAGGCAACTTTAACCCTAATAATCTTCCCTTAACCAAGCAGGCGGAAAAGGTGCTTAAAATAACCGTTTTAGAAGCCAAGGTTATGAAAAGCGATGTAATAGGAACAGAACACTTAATGCTATCTATCCTGAAGAATAAGGACAATTTGGCTACTCAGTTGCTGTCACAATATGACATAGATTATGATGTATTTAAAGCCGAGTTAGACGCAGTTCAAAACGATACAAAAGCTGAACTACCGAACGACCCACCTGAGGACGAGCCATTTGAGGATGATAAGTCAAAAGGTTATGGTGCACAACAGGCTAAAAAGCCCGGTGCAGCCAAGAGCAAAACCCCTGTGCTGGATAATTTTGGAAGGGACGTAACCCATTTAGCCGAAGAAGGCGCGCTGGATCCTATTGTTGGCCGTGAAAATGAAATTGAACGCGTATCGCAAATTCTATCGCGCAGAAAAAAGAACAACCCTATTCTGATAGGTGAGCCCGGCGTAGGTAAAACCGCTATTGTTGAAGGCCTTGCCCTGCGTATAGTGCAGAAAAAGGTTTCGCGGGTGTTGTTCAACAAACGAATTGTAATGCTTGACCTTGCTGCTTTAGTGGCAGGCACCAAGTACCGCGGCCAGTTTGAAGAGCGTATGAAAGCTATAATGAACGAATTGGAAAAGAACCGCGATGTAATTTTGTTTATTGACGAAATACACACCATTGTAGGTGCCGGCGGCGCAACAGGTTCGTTAGATGCTTCCAACATCTTTAAGCCCGCTTTAGCCAGGGGCGAACTGCAATGTATTGGCGCTTCAACACTGGATGAATACCGGCAGTATATAGAAAAAGACGGCGCTTTGGCCCGCAGGTTCCAGCAGGTAATGGTTGACCCTCCATCTCCGGAAGAAACCATACAGATATTGACCAACATTAAGAGCAAATACGAAGATTACCATAACGTTGATTACTCGAAAGAAGCTATTGAGGCTTGCGTAAAGCTTTCAACGCGGTATATAACCGACCGCTTTTTGCCTGATAAGGCCATTGATGTAATGGATGAAGTAGGCGCCCGCGTGCATTTAAAAAACATCCACGTTCCGAAAAATATCATTGAGCTTGAAAAGCAGGTTGAGGATATTAAGAACCAAAAGAACCAGGTTGTAAAAAGCCAGAAATACGAAGAGGCAGCCCGCCTGCGCGATAGTGAAAAACGTTTGCTTGAAGAGCTTGAAAAGGCGAAGAGCCAGTGGGATGAGGAATCACGCATAAAACGTTTCCCGGTTAGCGAAGAGGATATAGCCGAAGTAGTGGCTATGATGACCGGCATACCTGTAAACAAAATAGCCCAAAGCGAAAGCAACAAGCTGGTAAATATGGGCGCCGCTATTACGGCCGCTGTTGTAGGACAGGACCAGGCGGTTAAAAAAGTAACCAAAGCCATACAACGTAACCGCGTTGGCTTAAAAGACCCAAGAAAGCCAATAGGCACTTTTATATTCCTGGGCCCTACAGGTGTAGGTAAAACCGAATTGGCAAAAGCTATTGCCCGTTACTTATTCGATTCGGACGATGCCCTGATACGCATTGATATGAGCGAATACATGGAGAAATTCAGCATCAGCCGTTTGGTGGGTGCGCCTCCGGGATACGTGGGTTATGAAGAGGGCGGACAACTGACTGAAAAAGTAAGAAGGAAACCTTTCTCGGTGGTGTTGCTGGATGAAATTGAAAAAGCACACCCTGATGTATTCAATATTTTGTTGCAGGTGTTTGATGATGGTATTTTAACGGATAGTTTGGGCAGAAGAGTGGATTTTAAGAACACCCTTATTATCATGACCTCCAACATCGGCGCCCGCGACCTGAAGGATTTTGGACAGGGCGTTGGCTTTGCCACACATTCAAAAACCGAGCAGAGTGATGAGTTTTCAAAGAATGTAATTACGAAAGCTTTGAAGAGAACTTTCTCGCCTGAATTTTTGAACAGAATTGATGATGTTATCATCTTTAATTCATTGGAAAAAGAGTCACTGCATAAGATTATTGATATTGCTTTGAAAGATGTAACCCAGAGATTGAAAGACCTTGGATTTGATATCCAGCTTACACCGGAAGCAAAAGAATTTTTATCAGATAAAGGATACGACCCTCAGTTTGGCGCAAGGCCACTGCACAGGGCTATTCAGAAATATGTTGAAGATCCATTGGCAGAAGAAATACTAATGGCCAACGCCAAAGCCGGCGATGCCTTTATTTTCGACCTTGAAAAAGACGCGACTGAGTTAAGGATAACGCACCAGGCGGCTGCTAAAAAGGCAGATACGGGAGCGGTGGAATCTTAGTTGCGTTGTTGATGTTTTTGAACAGCCCAAGACCGAGAGGTTTTGGGCTGTTTTGTTTCCAGAGAGCCTTGCAAGGATGTAGGTTTTTACAGATTTCTGTTGGGTGGATTTATTATCTTTATCAAACGAAAAACAACCAAGATGGAAACTCTATTATTGCAAAGCGAATCGAAGAAAGACTTGAAAATGTTTGCTGAACTGGCAAAAAAGGTAGGTCTAAAAACCTATTCCGTAAGCAAAGAAGAAATGGAAGATATTGGCCTTGCAAAAGCTATGAAAAAAGGTCGCACAGGAGAATACATTAATACTGCTGCTTATCTCAAAAAGATTAAAGCCCAATAGTTAACTTTTGCTTTCTCCCTTCCCCATAAACCCCATCACCGCCTCACTAACCCCAACTGACGAAAATCCTCCGTCGTGGAATAAGTTTTGCATGGTTACATAACGTGTAAGGTCGCTGAATAAAGTAATGCAATAATCGGCACAGGCTTCGGCGGAGGCGTTGCCAAGGGGGCTCATTTTTTCGGCAAAACCTAAAAACTCATCAAAACCTTTAACGCCTGAACCGGCGGTAGTAACCGTGGGAGATTGGGATATGGTGTTTACACGCACTTTCTTTTGGTTACCATAATAATATCCGAATGAGCGGGCAATAGATTCAAGTGTGGCCTTGGCATTGGCCATATCGCTATATCCAGGGAAGGCCCTCTGGGAGGCAATATAGGTTAATGCAAGTATAGAGCCCCACTCATTTACCGCATCCAGTTTCATACAGGTCTGTAAAACTTTGTGGAACGATAATGCTGAAATATCAAGTGTTTTCTGAAACCACTCGTAGTTAATGTCGGTGTATGTTTTCCCTTTTCTAACATTCGGCGACATGCCTATTGAGTGCAGCACAAAATCAAGCTTTCCACCCAAATGCTCAACCGACTGATTAACCAGTTTTTCAAGGTCTTCAATGGAGGTTGCATCCGCAGGTATAACTATAGTTCCGCACTTTTCAGCCAGTTTGTTTATTTCGCCCATACGCAAAGCAACAGGGGCGTTGCTTAAAACAAACCTAGCACCCTGCTCATGCGCCTTCAGGGCCACTTTCCAGGCTATTGAGTTTTCATCTAATGCGCCGAATATAATACCGCGTTTATCTTTTAGTAAATTCATTTTATAGATTTTAGAAGCAAGATTCAAGAGCCAAGATAGAAATTTAAGTTTTGTCGTGTTTAGTACTTGTCAGATAAACATTCGCCAATACAGGCCTCTCCCGACCGGCACTTTGTGCGGTCACCCTTCCATTCTTCGAATAGCGAGGGANNGTCGGGGAGAGGCCTGTATTGAACTGTGCAACAAGCACTAAATGGCGGGGCAACTATTTCAATTTATATTTATATTTTATAATAATATGGTATTCTTTGAGGCTTTGGTATTTTTTATACAAAGGCGCTAAACCCCGTAATAGCCCTGCCAACAATTAAAGAGTTGATTTCTTTGGTGCCTTCGTACGAGTAGATGGCTTCGGCATCGGCTAAAAAGCGCGCTACATCGTATTGCAGCAGTATGCCGTTGCCACCCATTACCTCACGGGCATGGCTTACTACATCGCGGGTGCGCAGGCTACAGAATACTTTGGCCAGCGAGGCGTGTTCGTCTGTAATTTTTTCCTCGTGTTGTAACTGCGATAAGCGCAATACCATGGTTTGCTNNAGCATTTCAACCAAATGCCCCTGTATCATCTGAAACGAAGCAATGGGTTTGCCGAATTGCTTTCTTTTGCGGGTATAATCCAGTGCACTTTCATAAGCGCCGCGGGCACAACCTACGGCCTGCCAGGCTACGGCAGCCCGTGTCATGCGCAATACGTTGGCGGTATCCTTAAAGCTGTTGGCTTTTTGCAGGCGGTCTTTTTCTGACACCCCGCAGTTGGTGAGGGTAATAATGCCATTTTGCACTATACGTAAAGCCATTTTATCTTCCATCTTCTCAACTTTTAAACCCGGCGAATCTTTTCTCACCAGAAATCCTTTTACCTGGTTATCGTCTACATCGCGGGCCCAGATAATAATTACATCGGCAAAGGTTGAGTTGCCAATCCATTTCTTTTGGCCGTTCAGCACCCAGGTATCGCCCTGGCGCTTTACTTCCATGGTAAGGCCACCGGCGGCGCCTGAACCAACCTCAGGCTCAGTTAAACCGAAGGCGCCTATTTTTTTAAATTGTTGCATATCGGGCAGCCACTCCTGTTTCTGCTCTTCAGAACCCAGCAGGTAAATGGAACCCATAGCCAGCCCGCTTTGCACGCCAAAAAAAGTTGAAATGGAGGTGTCAACACGTGCTAATTCCATAGCCAGCATGCCTTCCACCATGGGTGTTAAATTCGGGCAGCCATAGCCTTTGTAGGTAGTGCCGCAAATATTCAGTGCAGCCAGTTTGGGTATAATTTCGAATGGAAATTCAGCCTTTAGCCAGTAATGGTTTACAATGGGTTTTACTTCGGTTTCCATAAAATCGCGGACTTTCAGTTGCAATTCGCGTTCTTCTTTGGTAAGCACGTGGCCCAGATGGTAAAAATCGCCCTCAATGGGTGGCAGGGGTTTATCTTTATGGCTACCGGTGCTCAGCATTTTCATCAGTTGGGCCAGTTGTTTATCATCCAGCTTACTTACGTTGTGGACTACTTCACCCAGGTCTATTTTTGAGGCCAGGTGATTAATCTGGTCGAGGTCGATATGTTTGAAGAGCTGGTAGGCCTGCTTTACTTTTGAGATAATGGAAGCCATAAATCAGGGGTTTAGTTTTTAATACAACGGAAGTTAGGGATTTAAGTTTAGGCAGAGAGAGATGAATTCAAGCAGCCGTTGCCTCACCCCTGCCTGTCGGCATCCCCTCTCCATCGAAAGCTAAGCTGCGCATAGCAATCGATAGAGAGGAGAGCCTAAAAAATTAATCCGCCCGTTTAAGCGTAAAATAATAATGACTGTAAACAATAAACCCGCACTATTTGTTAGATGCTGAACAGGTGGTATAAAGCCACAATCTGCTTATTTATAAGAGATTAAAATACAAGGTGTGGTTTGTCGTCTGCTCATTAAGTTTGTTTATTTGGAAAAACAACGTCATTTTAGAACCGAAATAGAAAATCATGAACATTAAAGAAGCACAGGATTTTAAGAATTACGCCGTAAAGCATCACGGTTTAAGTAGTATGCATTTAGAAAATTATACAAAAAAAGTATATAGTGGTGGAAGCCAGATAGATAATCTTACCCGTACTGTAATTGAAGAGCGGCAGATGCCGTTCAGAGAGGTAGACGTGTTTTCGAGACTGATGATGGACCGCATTATCTTTTTAGGCACCCCTATTGACGATTACATTGCTGCTATTATACAGGCGCAGTTGCTTTTTTTAGAGAGCAGCGATTCGCGTAGCGATGTGCAGATATATGTGCACAGCCCCGGCGGAGAAGTTTATTCGGGCCTGGGAATTTATGATACCATGCAGTACGTTTCTATGGACGTGGCTACAATTTGTACAGGTATGGCTGCCTCCATGGCCGCAGTTCTGCTTTGCGCGGGCAAAAAAGGTAAGCGTACGGCCTTAAAGCATGCCCGGGTGATGATACATCAGCCGTTGGGCGGTATTGGCGGAAAGGCCAGCGAAATTGAAATCTCAGTTAAAGAGATTAGAAAAATAAAGGACGAACTTTATACCATCATCAGCGAGCACAGCGGCCAGCCTAAGGATAAGGTTGCAGTTGACAGTGACCGCGATTACTGGTTGGGCGCCCAGGAAGCCAAAGATTACGGCATGATAGATGAAGTATTGATGCGCACCTCTAAAAAAGATTAATCAGCGGTTTTACAACCATTTTTAGTAACTTTCGTAAGTAAACACTTTAAAGACAGAAGTTTTGGACATGAAGAAGGAAGCAGAACCAAGTTGTTCATTTTGCGGGCGTAAGAAAAAGGAAACCCAGATTCTTATCTCCGGGATTGAGGGACATATATGCGAAAACTGTGTTAGCCAGGCCCAGCAGATTATTGATGAAGAGTTATTTCAGAAACACAAGAAGTTTCAGTTTAATTTGCCAAGTACGGTTAAGCCGCGCGACATCAAGAAATTTCTGGATGGCTATGTGATTGGGCAGAACGAGGCGAAAAAATATATCGCAGTAGCGGTTTATAACCACTACAAACGTTTGAACCAATCGAAAAGCGATGAGGTTGAAATTGAAAAGAGCAATATTTTAATGGTAGGTCAAACCGGAACCGGCAAAACGCTGCTGGCTAAAACCATCGCTAAGTTTCTGAATGTCCCTTTTGCTATTGTTGATGCTACAGTTTTTACCGAAGCCGGTTATGTGGGCGAGGATGTAGAAAGTATCCTTTCTCGCCTGTTACAGGTTTGTAATTATGATATTAATGCGGCGCAACACGGCATTATATATATTGATGAAATTGATAAAATATCGCGCAAAGGCGATAACCCTTCTATTACCCGTGATGTATCAGGCGAGGGTGTACAGCAGGCTCTGTTAAAGTTGCTGGAAGGAACAGAGGTACTGGTGCCCCCGCAAGGCGGCAGAAAGCNNAACATCCTGTTTATTTGCGGTGGTGCATTTGAAGGTATTGATAAGCTGATTGCTACCCGGTTAAATCAAAGTAAAGTTGGCTTTAAAAAAGGCGAAGATAAAGAGGTGAAGAAGGAGAATTTCCTTGCCCACATCTCTCCGCTTGACCTCCGTGCTTTTGGCCTGATACCTGAATTAATAGGCCGTTTACCGGTGCTGGTGCATTTAGATCCATTAGACAGGGAAGCATTAACGTCCATATTAACCGAGCCTAAAAATGCCTTGCTGAAACAATACAAAAAGATATTTAAGGCCGATAACATCCAACTTATTTTTGAGGATGACGCCATTGAATATGTGGTTGAGAAAGCCCTTGAATTTAAGCTGGGCGCCCGTGGCCTGCGCTCTATCTGCGAGGCAATAATGACCGATGCCATGTTTGACCTTCCTTCTGAGCCGGGAGTTAAAGAATTTACCATTACCCGCGAGTTTGTTGAAAACCGTTTGGAAAAAACCAACGTTAGCAAGNNCCCCGAAAGGGTGAGAGAAACCCTTTCGGGGTGCCCTTTATTATTTATTGCTTTTTAAATGCCAGGCTACCAAACGATAAACGGGGTTGCGGTCTACAATACCCAGTTCGCAGCCCATTTTATTGGCTACTTCCTGCAATACATGTTTAAAATGAAATGCAATTGACCCCACAAAATGTACGGGGTACTGCTGATAGTTTTTGTAGCACTTAACATGGTGGTTAAAGAAATCGGTAAAGCCCTCTTCGGCCAGTTTATCCATGTATGCTTTATCCGTGGTTTCGTTCATTACTTTGGCAAAGCGGGCCAGGTATACGTTGGCATTAGGCTTGTTGTAAACGTGTTTAAGTACTTCTTCTTTTTCAAGCTTGTATACTTCCTTCATGATGTAGTTGGTAGCTTCGGGCAACTCATGATACAGGTATGCAGCTACCAGCTTTTTGCCAAAGTATGCACCGCTTCCTTCATCGCCTAATACATAACCTAAAGATGGAACTACTTCATGAATATCTGTGCCATCGTACAAGCACGAATTAGAACCGGTGCCAAGTATACAGGCTATACCCGGCCTGCCATCGTAAGTGGCAATGGCGGCGGCTTTAAGGTCGTGGTCAATATGTATAACTTCTGCGTTGGTAAAATATTTTTTAAGTGCGTTATACACTATCGTATTTCTTTCCTGGCTTGAGCAACTTGCTCCGTAAAAAAATACTTTGGTAAAATTTCCCCTGGCTGCAAGCAGGCCTTCATGTTTGCTCAGCTCGTTATAAATGGTTTCGGTAGTATCAAAAAGGGGATTGAAGCCGATGGTTTCGTACAACTCATTTTTTTCAGTTACCCAGTTCGTTTTAGTGGAGCCGCTCTCAGCAATCAGTATCATTTAAGAGGAATTTATAACAGGGGCGGGTGATTAAATTATTTTATTTTAATGCCTATACTATTGCCGCCAGGGCTTTGTGGGCCCCATCGCAAAAGGGCATTTTCTGGCTCATGCCACAACGGCAAATGGATACTTTTTCCCGCTTTTCGAGTGTAGTGCCGTCTTCTAATATAACCTCGAAATTACCGGTTAGGGTAACCGGGCCGCGGGGCTTTAGTTGTATGGTGGCAAAATCTTTCTTTTCTATTTCCAACTCTTCCATAGATACATTTCTGACTTAAAAATAACGAAATACATTTATCGCACGGAGAAAATACAGAGTAAACAGCCGTGGAATACAAATATGAATATCCTCCTTAAATATTTTCTGTAATACGCGGTTAATCACCTTAACAAGGTAATGGTGCCTTCAAATAGTTTTTCTGTATAGTCGTTCAGCCAAACTATGCGGGCCATGTAGGTATAAACGCCCATGGGGGCCGGTTTGCCTTTAAAGGTTCCGTCCCACTGGTAATCTACTGAGTTGCTTTCAAAAACCTTTTCGCCAAGCCGGTCAAAAACCGAAACAGAGAATTCAAGCACGGCATTTGTTTTGCCAAATACCTGCCATACGCGGTTGGCGCCGCTGCCTTCAGGTAAAAATGCATTAGGGAAAAATATATTATACTCGGGCACCACGGTTACTGTAAAGGCAAAGCTGCCTGAGCAACCGTTTTGGTTGGTGGCTACAACGTTGTATGGCTGCGAGAATACGCCATTAAATACCGGGTCGGGGCAATCGTAACAGCTTAACCCAAAATCGGGCGACCAGCTATAGGTTACAGTGCCGCTTTGATTGTTGGTTGTGCCCAATTGCAGTTCATTGCCTAAAATTACCTGAACCGGTGTTGGGGTAACATTCACAATAACTGAATCTGGTTGGGTCAGGGTAATGGTGGTATCGGCCACGGTGCAGCCGCTGTTATCGGTAACCGTTACTTTATAGGTTCCTGCGGCAAGGTTATTATCAATACCCCCGGTGTCAGTAATGCCGTTCGAAAACTGATAGGTGTAACCGGGTGTTCCTCCACCGGCTGCAACCTTTATTTGTCCATCCTGGTAACCATAGCATTTAGGCGAAACTGTTGGTATACTGTCAATAACCAGTTGCGGAGGTTGATTAACGGTTACAACGCTGTCGGTTGTGCAACCGTTGTGGTCAGTTAATGTTACAGTATAAGTAGTGGGTAACAGGTTATGGAATTCGCCTGAATCGCTGGTAACAGATGTTCCGCCTGTGGCAAGTGTAAAAGAATATGCCGGTGTGCCTCCACCAGGTGTGGCAATAATGGTTCCGGTTGGATAACCATAGCATAAAACCGGGGTAGCTGTAACAGATAGGGTAAGTGCAGCCGATGGTTGTGTTATAGTGGTATCTTCAATAAGCGAACAGCCATTGGCATCGCTAATAGTAACACTGTAATTGCCTGCGGGAACCTGGGTTATTGAGCTGTTAGCGGGTTCAGCCGGGTTCCAGCTATAGGTATAAGCCGGGGTACCGCCGGTGGCAATAACCGTAACGGAACCTGATGATGAGCCATAGCAGGGAACGTTTGAGGCAGTTAAAGCAGCGGTAAGCGGCGCGGCCGGCTGTGTAATAACGGCCTGAACAGAATCGCGGCAACCATTGGCATCTACTACCGTGCTGCTATAAGTGCCTGCCACCAGGTTTGATAATGTATTTGTAGTGTTATTGATATTGGGAACCCAGCGATATGCATATCCGGGTGTTCCGCCGCCTGCTATGGCTGTAAGCGAACCGGTAGATTGGCCATGACACAAAACATTTACCTGCACCAACGAATCGGTAAGGGCCGGTGGCTCGGTAATGTGATAGGCGGTAGTATCGGCACAGCCGTGAATGTCAGTAACTATAAGCCCATAAAGGCCGGTATCAAGTGACGAGGCATTATTTGTGGTACTTACCGGAAATGGTAACCAGGTATAGGTGTAATTAGGTGTTCCGCCGGTTACCGTGGCATGTGCAGTGCCATTGGCTAAACCAAAGCAGGTAACATTTGTTTGGGTGGGTGTTATTACCGGAACGGTATAAACCTTTACCGGGATAGTAGTATCGCTGGTGCAACCACCCCCGTCTGTAATGCTAAGCTCAACGTTATAGCTGCCCGAAGTGGCGTAGTTGTGCGATACATCCTGCGTAGTTGCTGTCGACCCATCTCCCAGGCTCCATTGCCAGGTAATGTTTTTTAACCCGCTTACTGATGAGTCGGTAAATTGAACGTTGTTCAAACCGCATTGCGCATAGTTGTTGGCTGCCACAAAATCTGCCTGTAAAGGAATGCGCACCTGCTCAGTGTTGAATTTGCTGCCGCCGGCGCCTGTCCAGCCCCAGTAAAGTAAATTCTGATTATTGAAAAGCGAAGCAGCAAGCCCACCGGTAAAAGTGCAGGTAAGCCGGAGTGTACCATCGAAAAAGATAGTCATGGTTTCGGTACCGGGCACAAATACTATTTCGGCGGTATGCCAGTTGCCATCATCCATATTTGCGCCTGATGCAAAGGCTGGCACCGGCCCTGCGGCTGGTGGAAACTGAATGCCGCCGGTATCAATAGCAATATGTTGCTGGGCTATATCGCCATAAGGTGCGCCCGGCCCGTTATTATGCGTGTCAAACTCAACCGCCAAAGATTTACCCGGAAAGGTACCGTAACCCAATTGGCTGCCGAACGATCCTTGCGGCCCCAGGGCCTGCCCCTGGTTTTGAATAACAAATGCCAATCCATCAGCGCCCAACCCGTTATTACTGCCTAAAAAAAGATCAAATGTATAATCGAACCCGGTGCTAAGGTTAAGTTGTTTGGTATACCAGATGGCGCCCTGCTCAAAAGTCTGGTTGGGAGTTATCTGGTAGTAATCGCAGCTTATTTCTGTTGCATCGTTATTGCCCGAAGGGTTAGCTATAATAAATGCCTGTGCATCAGCCCTTAAACCGAAAGCAATTAAAACTGCAATAAAAACCGAATGCTTTTTCATAACACTTTAAATCTCAATGCAAATTTAGGGGGCGAAAATAACAATTCCCGCTCAAAACAGACGGTATTTGAAGCGGGAACGTTGTTTTAACACCCTGTATTTATCAATGTCGTTTAGTTAAGCGGGTCAAAGGTTCGACCCCGCTGGGGCCGTATATCCTTTTTACCGGTTATTTCTACAAAGCTTTGACCACTCTGTGGTCAGAATTTCCTTAACTTAATGACATTGCTGTATTTATGGTTAAAGTATAGCGTATTGAAAGAAGGCCGGATTTTGTTAGCTAAATCTGGTCTTCTTTCAATTAGGTTACCTTAAAATGGTAATAGAACCTTTAATCATATCATCAGAACGGTTATCGAGCCAAACAATTTTCATGGCATAAACATAAACACCTTGTGCCACATACTGCCCTCTGTACATACCATCCCAGCTAAAATTGACATCGTCGCTTTCAAAAACCTTTTCGCCAATCCGGTCAAAAACCATTACGTTTAATTGTTTGATGGTATTAGTGCTGCCATAAATCTGCCAGTAATCATTTTTACCATCGCCGTTAGGGGTAAAGGCGTTCGGAATGAAAAAGTCGTAATCGGGTAAAACCGTAACGTTAAAGGTGAATGTTGAAACACAACCGCTGTCGTTTGTGACCTGCACAGTATACGGTTCAGAGTAAATACCATTAAATACCGGGTCGGGGCAATCATAGCAACTGAGGCCGATATTCGGGGTCCATAAGTAGGTTACATTACCCGGCTGGTTGTTAATGGAGGTAAGCTGTAAACTATCGCCCAGTTTAACCTGGCCGTTAACCGGAACAACGCTTAATACTACGGTATCGGCAGCAGCTAAGGTTGCAGAATCAGCCTTGGTGCATCCTTTTGAATCGGTAATGGTTAAGTAATAAGTACCGGGTGCCAGCCCTGTAAACACCCCGCTGGTATTGCTGGGTAATCCGGGGCTGGAGAAAGTATAACCGCCATTGCCACCTGAGACTTCTTGCACATCAAACTGGCCATTGGTTACATAAGAGCATGTTTGCCCGGCCGAATTAATCTGGTCGGTTATTGGGTTAGGATGCGCAATTACAGCCTGAACGGTATCACCACAGCCATTTTGGTCTAAAGCAATAACAGTGAAAGCGACTGAAGGGAGATTGGAGAACTGGCCTGTTGTGTTATTTTGCTGAGGGTCAGTTCCATCGTTGATAGAATAATTGTAGGTAGAACCTGTGCCCCCGCTGGCCACAGCGGTTAGTGTTCCGTTAACATCGCCAAAGCACGATACTGGTGTGGTAGATGGGTTAATGGTAACCGCAGTTGGCTGCGTAAGCTGTACGGTTGCCATAGCGGTACAATTAGTAGCGTCGGTTACTGTTACCTGGTAGAGGCCCGATGGCAGCCCGGATGCTACGTTGGTGGTAGTTACGGAAGGATTCCAGTTGTAACTATATCCGGCACCCGGTACCCCACCGGTAGTATTTATGGTTATTGATCCGGTTGAAGCGCCGTTACATTTGATATATACAATTGAAGTATCAGCAACAATCTGGGTAGGCTGTAAAATAGTAAATTGTGCCGAAACCGTACACAAATTGGTATCGGTTACTGTTACGGTATAATTAGCAGCAGCCAGGTTTGAAGCAGTACCACCTGTGCCTTCAAAAGGTGTCCACGCAAATTTATACGGGGCCGTACCACCACTTGGCGTTGCAGTTGCCGAACCATCATTACTTTGATAGCAACTGAGGTCGGTATGGCCGGGCGCTATGGTAAGAGCCGCCAGGGGTTGGGTAAGGGTAAAGAACGAATCGATAGTACATCCGTTTGCATCGGTTATGGTAACATTATAAGGGCCGCCTGCAGCCAAATTAAGCGATGAGCTATCGGTAGATGCGCCTGCCGGAGGCCAGGTGTACATATAAGGCAGAGTACCGCCGCTGGCTGATGCCAGTATGCTACCGGTGCTGGTTCCAAAGCACGGCACGTTGTTTACGGTATAAACGGCAGCTAAAGGCGCCTGTGGTGCAGTAATATTGATAAGGGTATCTTTTACGCAGTTATTGGCATCAGTAACCGAAACAATATAGGCACCGGCGGCCAATGCGGTGGCAACACTATCGGTGCTTACATTGGGGCTCCAGGTGTAAGTATAAGGGGCCCCGGTGCCACCGGTTGGGGTAACGGTAATTGTGCCATTGGTTTGCCCGAAGCAAAGTATGTTTGTAACCGGTACCTGCAGGGTTATAGCAGGTGGCTGGCTTATAACTACACTACCGGTAAAGCTGCAACTGTTTGCATCTGTGGAAGTAACATTGTAGGTATTTGCCACAAGGCCGGTAATAGTAGCACCCGATTGATTATTATTCCAGCTATACACTACTGCGCCATTTGGATTTACAAAGTTAGCCGTTGCGGTGCCAAGGGATGCTCCGAAACAGAGGTCGTTGGTTTGTGTTAAAACCAGGCTATCGGCCGATGGCTCAGTAATAGTAATAGAATTGGTAACGGAACACTGGTTGGCATCCATAATAATACCGGTGTAAGTACCCGGCCCCTGGTTAGCCAGTGTATCGGGGCCACCGGGAACAGGCTGGCCCTGGTATGTATAAGGGGCGGTGCCGCCACTGATATTAATTGCAATAAAGCCGTTATTGGCCCCATAGCAGGTTACGTTGCCGTGCGACGTATCAACGGTTAAAGGTAAGGTCGGCTGTTGCAGGAAGGTACTGTCCATAAAGGTGCATCCATGTGCATCTGTAACAGTAAGCAAATATTCTCCGGCTTTAAGGTTGGTAAGGTTAGCACCGGTTAACGCGGGGTTAACAAAGCCAATGGTATCAGAACTCCAGACATAGGTATACGGAGTGGCCCCCCCGCTTGAAATTACAGTAATGGCACCTGTGCTATCGCCATAACATTTTACGTTAGTTGAGTCAATTGAATTATTAAAAGCCACTGCTTCAGAAATTACGGCAGAGGCAGAGGCCGTACATTGCAAACTATCAGTTACAGTTACGGTGTAGGTTCCGCCCGATAAGCTTAAATCTGTTTGTGCGCTCGATATGTTGCTCCAGTAATAGGTATATGACGGAGGCCCACCTGCTGTATATGGCGTGCCACCCGTTACAACGGCAGTAGCGCTTCCGTTATTACCTGCATTACAAGCATTGGTAGTAACTGTTGTGTGTACTGAAAGCACCGGTGCACTGGCAATAGTGCCCGTTGCCGTAGCTGAGCAAACGTTGGTTGCGTCTGTTACGGTAATGGTTATGCCTCCGGCACCCAGGTTACTTGCCACCGGGTTATTACCTTGCCCTGGCGCACTCCAGGTGTAAGTGTAAGGTGATGTTCCTCCACTATCAATAGAAGCTATGGCCTGGCCATTGTTGTTGCCGGCACACGAAATATTGGAGGTAGCCAGGCTTAACGCAATTGCGCTGGCTGGTTGAGTAATTATAACTGAGCCGGTGAAAGCATTGCCAGGGGTTTGGTCGGAGTAAGAATAATTGTAAGTGCCCGCGGTAAGGTTGCTTATAGTGGCTCCGGTGCCCACGTTCACCCCTGCCTTGGTCCAGGTAATGGTTGAAGGCGGCGCCACCGCGGTACCGGTAACTGTTAATGTGGCACTACCATCGCTACCGCCAAAGCAGGTAACGTTGGTATGGGTGGTACTTGAAGATATGTTGCAGGGTAATGTTGGTACAGTAGCGGTGTATTGCAACAAAGCCGAGCAGCCGTTTGCATCGTGAAAATCGGCAATGAAAGTGCCGCCCAAAAATCCGGAAGCGGTGAATGATGTGGGCCCCCCGGTTGCTGTAATACCTGCAAAATTAACACCGGTATAAGCAGGCGTACCACCCGATATAACAATAGTACATGTTCCGTTGGGTACGCCGCAATTTGCTGCGGTAGAAGAGGTTGTGGCCGAAAGTGCTGTGGGCTGATCTACCGTATATTGGCCGGTGGCGCTGCAAACCCCGTCAGTTACAGTTACCGTATAGGTGCCTGCTCCAAGGCCCAGGTCTGTTTGTTGCTGGCTTCCGTTACTCCAGTTAAACGAAAAACCGCCGTGCCCGGCACTTGAGCCAAAACCACCGGCAGTATCAACAAAAATACTGCCCGTTTGGGCGCCATTGCAAAGGGGGGGGGGTATAGTAGGTGTAAGGGTAATTGGGGGGGCTATGGTAACAACATGACTAAAAGTATCGGGGCAACCGCTGGCATCCGTAACAATTAAGCTAGCTGTATAGCTACCAGTACCCGGATAAGTATGAACAGGGTTTTCAAGCGTAGAAGTTCCCCCATCGCCGAATGTCCAGTTCCATGAGTTAAGCGGGCCAATAGTGCTGGTTGATACATCGGTAAATTGAATGGTAGGTGAGCAGCTTTCATAATTGGTGCCTGCTACCCAACTGGAAATAGTTATAATTCTAACCTGCTGAAGGTTCCATGCACCACCGGTACCTGCTGTCCATCCCCAGTTAACAATAGGGTTATTGCATAAGTATGTTTGTATCAGGTTGGGTATTACCTGGCTGATGCGTAAACTGCCATCAATATAATCAGACATGGTTTGGGTGTTTACATCCCAAACTATGCGGATGGTATGCCATTGGCAATCGTCAAGTGTATAACCGGGAGTAGGCGAGGCTGCTACCGGGGCTACAATATTGTGGGTAACATTTCCGCCCGATTCGTAAGCGGTATGGTTATACCACGGGTCGCCAGCGCTGGTATTCTGATAAGTATCAAACTCAATGGCAAAAGAACATGGCTGATTGCTGCCACCATAGCCTAACGCACCACCTGAACTACCCAACCCGTTGGGATTGGAAGTAAGCACAAACACCTCTCCATCCGCTCCGGTAGAGGCGTTACATCCAAAAAAATTCTGGAAGGTGAAGTCGAAAGAGTTGTTGAGGTTAATGGTCTTGTTTTGAAAAATTGCCCCGGCGTTGTCACCAGCGTTGGGTGTAAGTTGATACAAACTACAACCGCTTAGCTGGGAAGCACTACCCAAAACGGTATAGTTTTGACAAAACACCTGTGTTGAGGACAATACAAAAAACAGCAAAAAGTAAAATTTTCTCATGTAAGGAAAGGTGGCTTTTTGGGGTGTTAAAAAATGACCATAACTTATTTCGCTAAATAAGTTATGATGAAGATAAAATAAACTACCGGTTTAAGTCATAAAATAAGACACCTTTTGCCTTAAATTTGGCTTAAACTTAGGATTAACACATAAAAAAATCCCGGCTTTATAAAAAAGACGGGATTTTGGGCAAAAACGTTGTTTGCAACGATAAAATTTAACGGGCTACGCTAACGCTTCTTTTTTCGCGGATAACGGTAACCTTAACCTGGCCGGGATAGGTCATTTCTTTTTCAATTTTCTGTGAAATAGCAAATGATAGTTCTTCGCTTTTTTTGTCGTCAACCTTGTCAGCTTCAACAATTACGCGCAATTCGCGCCCGGCTTGTATGGCGTAGGCTTTTTCAACACCCTCAAAATTCTGGGCCAGGGCTTCCAGGTCTTTAATACGAAGCAGGTAGCCTTCCATAATTTCCCTGCGGGCACCGGGGCGCGCGCCAGAAATAGCATCGCAAGACTGTATAATAGGCGAAATAACGTATTTCATCTCCATTTCATCGTGGTGGGCGCCTACTGCGTTTACAATGGCAGGATGCTCACCGTACTTCTCGCATAATTTAGCTCCGAGCAACGCATGTGAAAGTTCGCTTTCCTCATCAGGCACTTTACCAATATCGTGTAATAAACCGGCGCGTTTGGCAAGTTTTGGGTTCAATCCCAGTTCAGCCGACATGGTGGCGCAAAGGTTTGCCACCTCGCGCGAGTGCTGTAAAAGGTTCTGGCCATAAGATGAACGGAACCTCATTCTGCCCACATACCGGATAAGCTCCTGATGAAGGCCCTGAATACCGAGGTCAATCACAGTTCTTTCGCCTATTTCAACAATATGCTCGTCCAGTTGTTTTTTGGTTTTGGCTACTATTTCTTCAATACGTGCCGGGTGTATTCTTCCGTCAGCCACTAAGCGCTGCAGAGAAAGGCGCGCAATTTCGCGGCGGATAGGGTCGTAACCCGAAATAATAATAGCTTCAGGGGTGTCATCCACCACAAACTCGCAACCAGTGGCCGATTCAAGGGCACGGATGTTTCTTCCTTCGCGGCCTATTATCTGACCTTTTTGCTCATCGCTATCCAGGTTAAATACCGATACGGTGTTTTCAATAGCACTTTCAGCCGCCGTTCTTTGAATAGTTTGGATGATGATTTTTTTGGCTTCCTTGTTGGCTTTGCTTTTAGCTTCGTCAATCAGGTTTTTGGTAAGGGTTAACGCTTCGGCTTCAGCGTCTTTCTTCATGTTGTCAACCAATTCCTTTTTTGCATCTTCTTTGGTTAAGTTGCTTATCTGTTCCAATTTTGACACAAATATTTCGTGGCTTTTTTCTAACTGGTCTTTTTTGGTGTTTACCAGTTCCAGTTGTTTGTTCAGGTTATCGCGCAGGCTGTCAACCTCTTTTTCTTTCTTCGAAATTTCTGCGGTTTTTGTTGAAACTTCGCTTTGCAATTGCTTAACCTGTGTTTCTTTTTCAACTACCTTTTTGTTGCGTTCAATTACTTCGGCTTCGTGTTTCGCTTTTAGCTGGATAAAGTTTTCCTTGGCTTCAAGCATTTTGTCTTTCCTGGTATTTTCGGCATTGCGTTGGGCATCGGCAATAAGCTTATCAGCAGCAAGTTTAGCGTCGGCAAGTTTTTTCTTAACTTCTTCCTCAGCCTTTTTTTCTATATCCTGGTTTGATTTCTGGGTAATAGACTTGCCAACTAAAAAACTCACTATCGCAGCCACTACTACAGCTAACGCTGCCGCAATGATTATGATGATAGTGGTATCCATTTTGGGCTTTTATTTATGGTGATTTAATAATACTCTCCTCTTTGCACTGCAACTATAAAACTTAAATAGCTTGCAAAGCTGTAGTGTTGTAAAGCTTTAAAAACGGAGTGTATACCTGAATAGGCAAAATGCGGGAAGATTTATTTAGAGTTGCCCGGTAAGGACTTTTTCTAATTCTATCATTTTTTCTTCCAATGAACGGGTGTTTTCCGATGAGGCAGTTTGAAGATTTTCATGTTCAACAGCAAAATTAAGGAGGCACATGGCCATATAATCCTGTTTGTCTTTTCCGTTATACAGTGCCTGGAACTCTTTAATTTTTTCGTTTACCAGTTTTACTGCACTAAGCACCTTTTCCTCATCACTCTTCAAAACCTTTAAAGGGTAAGTCCGTTCCGCAAGTTGAACATTGATATTGACCGTTTCACTTTTCTCCGCCATCTAAGACATTGTTTTGATTTGTTTGAATAATTTGTTTATGGTTCTTTTCGGCTGCAACTTCGTCAGATTTTTTTGCCAGAAATATTCCATTATGACTTCAAAAATCTTCCTCGTTTCGCCCGAAAATAACTCATAAACAATCTTATCACACAAAATCAAGACAATATCTAGTCATTAAGCATCGCTATGCAATTGTCAATTTCTTTGATATACTCGTTAATTTTCCGTTTCAATTCCGTTACTTCCTGATTTTCATCGGGGGTATCGGAGCTTATATTCTGCGCTAACTTAATTATTTTAATCTTATTGTTCAACTCGCTGTTTTTACGGCCCTCAGAATCAAGCGCCAGCCGAAGGTCTTTTACCTCCTGTTCCAGTTGGCTGTTGGCCGTCTTTAATTTAACATTTTCCCCGGCTAATTTCCGTGCTTTGTCAATTAAGATATCCGTTTTGGCTATTAGTTTTTGCATGTGTTGGCTCCAAAAATAAAATAAGTTGGCAAATACGGGGACGCTGATTTATTATGATGATTATGATAGGTTAGACCATAATGCCGAGGGCATGATATGATTTGGCAAGTTTAGCAGCACAAATCATGTCACCCCTATGGGCAATGCCATTAAGTTAAGCGCAGTCAAGGTTCGACCCCTCTGGGGTCGTTTGCGTTCTTACTGGTTAGTTCTACAAAGCTGTGACCACTCTGTGGTCAGAATTTCCTTAACTTAATGGCATTGCCCTATGGGGTTTATATGATTGTTATACCTGTTGCTATGATCATTTCAATCCTTCGGGCTTTCCAAACCAGATAAAAACCGAGGCACCCCTTGTTTGAAAAGGGGCCGGAAACTGCAAAACCTTCTTATTGCCTTCCGCCACCCAACTGCTGGTAAATATTGGCGTAGTAAGCTGCCCCCTGGCGGTCGCCTAGCTTGCTCAAACAATCCACCAAAACGCGGTAAGGAGGAGCAAAATACGGGTTGGCTTTTACGGCATTTGACAGCACGGTAGCCGCATTGCTGAAATCGCCTTTGTAAAAATAACCCAGGCCCAGCCAATATGCTGCATTGGCGTTGTTGGGGCTTAAAACCAGGTCGGCATTCAGAATCCGGACGGCATCGTCAAATTTTTGCACGTTTAAGTAGCACAGGCCTAAATTGGCCAGGGCATTTTCGTTTTTCGGGTATTTCTGCACGTAAGGCTCCAGCAGGGCAACTGCGCCGGTATAGTCGTTTTTACTCATTAATTCCTGGGCTTCATAATCGCGTTTATCGTCTTTTCGTACTACGCACGACAGGGGCACACCATCAGCATAAACTACATAAACTGCCTGCTCCGGAGGGAATGCGCCTTGCAGCAACAAGTCGCGGTCAACAAAGCGGCAATATAATATTTCGTAATCGGCATCTTTTTCGTTTCGGGCACGGTAACTTACGTAACCTACGCTTACATTGGCTGAGTCGGCTTTAAAATAGGCAGTAACCGGAGCTACGGCATTTGAATAAAGCCTCAACCTTCCGCCATCAGCGCGTTTGCGTTTCAGGTCTTCGTGTTGTTTCATCCAATCGGCGCATTGTTTTACGGAATTCATATAATAGTCCGTTTCATAATTGCCATAGGCCCCTTTTATGCCGCCTTCCAGTTCGTTGAAATAAACATACTCGTTTGGATGGTTGGCAAACATAAACCGTGCAGGCAGAAATATGAGAAATGCGAGGATAACTACTGTAATGTACTTTCCGTTTTTGGATAGCACATTGATTAAATAACTAAATGCTATACCTGAAAGAATAATAATGCTTGGATAAACAAAGAAGAAGTGACGCATGGTATCGTACAACACCGATTTTTTATAAACCACATAACAAAGGGGGAAAACAATAGTAAAGTAAAGGAACCCGAGCATCAGCAATTTGCCATTTCTTTTCATAGAAGGAATGAGTAAAAATGAAAGTGCCAGGCCTATTAAGCCAAACAGAGGAGTTGTAATAAACAACCACTGCGGAATGTAGTTCCACGGAACCTCGGTGGATTGTATTTGCTTTCCGTCAAAAAGGATGGTGATGCGCACCGGAAATTTTTCGGCCACGTTTAATGCCTCTAAAGGATGGGTAAATGGATTAACCAAACCATAAGGCCAGAAAATTAAACTGAAACAATAGCCAATGGCCGAAGCCAGTAAAACGAATTTAAAGCTTGGCCAAACGTTTTCTTTGAACTTTGAAAAATCGAGCAGTTTGCCTAATGTAAAGTGACCTAACATAGCCAGTCCCCAAAATAAGCCCAGGTATGGTATAAGCAGCAAACCACCAATACGAATACCCATGGCAACCCCAATACTGATGCCCAAACCGATGGTAGTTTTTAATGTGGGCCGGGGTAGTTGTTTCAGAAATTTGAGAATAAAAACATACGTAAGCATGTAACCGGCCGCCATGGTTATATCCTTGGGGTTGTTCATGCTCTCCCCAAAAAAGCGGGGCGAAAAGGCCATCATTACCAGGGTTAGCAAACCGGCCTGCCAACCTGCCACTTCAACTGCCACCAGCGCAGCACAGAGCATGGCAAAAAAGCCAAACATAGAGTTCCATAAGTGACGGAGAGTCCATTCATTAACAGAGGGGAGGGCTTTTGATAAAAGTGTAGCGGTGCCATCGTAAAAGCCACCGTAAAATACCATCAGCGAATCGGGGCCGGCTGTGTTAGCAGCGGTGTTGTCTTTACCCAAGGTGCTGTAAAAGTTAACTATATGGTGTCCGTAAACGCGGTGAAAATTCTCATCGCCTGAAATGCCATATTGGTGGCTGAGCCCCAGCATAACCACAAATAAAGCTACAGCAAAACCGATAAATATTTTTTTAGCCAGCGGTTCAGGAATTAAAGGTGTAAGGACCACTTCCTTTTTAGGTTCAACTTTTTTTTCTGCCGCCGGTTGCGGTTTGCTTTGCTTGGCCATTCATTGAGAATTTGAGAGGCGAATGTACGTTTTTCAGTTTAATATGGGTGTACGTCCAAATTTACTTTTGGATTTATCAGGGCTTATCGGAGAAGTTTTTTTTGATAAGAGCAAAAAGCACCATTTGTCATCCTGAACGAACTAGTGAAGGATCTTAATATGCCATGAAGCGCTAAAGGGAAGAAGATGGGCTTTTTGCTCAAAAGTCTTTAGTAGCCAAGCTGGTTGATATTTGCACCTCAAGATCCTTCACTAGTTCGTTCAGGATGACAAGCGTGAGGTTTTCTCGTTTTCTTATGAAGGAATTACCAGGCAGCTTACTTTAACTGCAAAATGCTACGCTTTCGTCGCCGTAATAAAAATGGATTGGGAAACTTTATTTACCAAAGGCAGTTTTTCCAACACATCGCCTGCTACAATGGATGGCTTTATTAAAATATCGGGTATGCCGGGTAATAGAAAATCGCGGTATTCAACCTTAATGTCTTTATAGCCTGAAGCCTGTAGTTTTTTGGTAATCCAGCTTTTTGAAAAGGCCATTTCATCGGGCTCCAGGTTGGCTGCTTTGCGCAGGGGGGCAAAAGAAAAAATAAGATAGATGTATGGATTGAAAATATTGGGCTCCATAAAAATGAGCTTGCCGTTATCTTTTAAAAGCTTGCGCATGTTTACAAAGCACTCATCTAAATGGTAATAGAGGTGATGCAGGATTCCGTTACCTACAATGTAGTCGAAGGTCTCGCCTTTAAACTCATCAGCTTTATTGAAATCGAGCACTTCGTAGCGCAGGTTGGGGAGCTTGTATTTTTTTGCGGCTTCTTCAATAAAGGGAACGCAGAGGTCGGTGCTTAAAACTTTGGCGGGTACTTTTTCGGCCATCCAGAATGCAATTTCGCCGGTGCCGCAGCCTATCTCCATCATGCTTTTGTTTTGGAGGTTATCCATTTCAGAAAGCAATAAATCGGCGCGGCGGCGCATGCGTATTTCGGTGCTTTTTACTAATTCAAAGCCCTGGTTGTATCCTCTGTCGTCTATGATGCTTGCCATGTGTTTTTAATTTAACTATCTACCAAAGAAATCATTTATAGGAAGATAGAAGGAATATTTTACCGCCTTTCCATCTTGATAAGCGGGTTTAAATTTGGGTAACAATGCTAGTACCCTGATAAGTTCTTTGTCAATTTGAACACCGCAAGATCGTACAACCTCAGGCTTAATTACTGCTCCATCTGTATCAACTATAAACTTCAAAACTACTTTTCCGCAAATTTCATTTTCTTTTTGCATTTCCGGGTATTGAAAATTTTTCTGCAAAAAAGTCAACAATCCTATGAGTCCACCGGGGAATTCCGGTTCGTGCTCTACAATCTTATAAATCAATCCTGATGTATCTCTTAATTGAATTACTGATGAACTATTTTGCCCATAGCAATAAGCAGTTAAGAAAAATGTAATTATCAGAACTGCTCTTCTCATCAATATACCTTTCTGTAAATATTCCTTCTTATAAACTTAGGCCTGCGCTTCACCTCTTCAATAATTTTGGCCTGGTACTCGCCTAAGGTTGAAATGCCCAGCATTTGTATGCCGCCGAAGAAAAGGATAAGCACAATAACTGTAGTAATACCATGCGGGTTGCCCGGCTGAGTAAAATACAGGATGATTTGAATAATGATGGCAATAAAGGAAAGCCCGGTAAGCAATATGCCGCCATACGTCAGTAATTCTAACGGAACGTAGCTGAAACTGAAGATAGCTTTACGCGCCCAACCAATATTTTTGCGCCAGTTGTTGGTGGTTACGCCAAACATACGCTCGGGTCGGATATAATCTACACCGGTTTGCTTAAAGCCCACCCAGGCACGAAGGCCGCGGAGGAACTGGTCGGTTTCAGGTAGTTTTATTATTTCGTTTACAACCTTGCGGTCCATCAAACTAAAGTCGCCCGCATCCAAAGGCATGGGCACATAGCTTACGCTGCGGAAGAGGCGATAGAACATTTTGTAGAATGATACCAACGTTTGGTTGCCTTCGCGGGCTACGCGGCGGCCGTATACCACATCAAAACCTTTTTGCCATTCGTTGTAAAACGGTTCAATTAATTCAGGCGGGTCTTGCAAATCCCCGTCCAATAATATTACCCCATCACCAGTTGAAATTTCCATACCGGAAAGGAAGGCGGATTGAGAACCGAAATTACGGGAGTGTTCAATGGCAATTACGTGGTCGTCTTCATCCACCAGTTTTTGTAAAACTTCGGCGGTGTTATCGGGCGAACAATCGTTTACAAAAATGATTTCGTAATCAACCCCAATTTTATTGAAGGTTTTGGTAAGCCTGTCGTACATGTAGGGTATGGCCTGTTCATCTTTATAGCAAGCAATAACTGCGGATAGCTTAAAACGTATTTTATCCTGTACCAGTTTCTTTTCGTAGAGCGGCATCGAGTAATTCTTCTGCCATTGGTAAGTGGTGTGGAGGCCATCTATCAGCGAAGTCTCATTTTGCCAGCCAAGTAATTCTTTTGCCAGCGCTGCATTGCCATACCACTCTTTTAAATCCCATTTGCGGTTGGGCATATTGCCCCAGGCCGGGTCAGTGGTGAGGTTGAAAATTTCTTTGATGGCCGAGGCAATATCGCGTATAGTTGTTTTTTTATTGCTGGCGATATTGAGCGANNATTGAGCGACTTGCCCCTGATGTTTTGAATTTTGATGGCCGATAAAATGGTAGCGTAAACTGCATCTTCAACAAAAACAAAATCGCGCGAAATATCGGGTTGCACCAACGGCGGATAAGTGCCATTCATGCCTTTATCTATCAACTGAGGTATCAGGCGGTCAGGCTCCTCAAACGGGCCGTAGATGGAATAGTAGCGCAGGTTGGCTACAGGCATTTCTTTTAAAGTGCCATAGTATTTTATCATGTGCGCCGCACCTACTTTGGTAACGGAGTAGTGCGAGTTGGGTTCTAAAACTGCATCTTCCGATGGGCCGGATGCATTTAGGCCATACTCGGACGAACTACCAGCATGAACAAAAGCTTTGATGCTAAACTGCGATGAAATTTCAAGCAGGTTTAAAAGCCCCATGAAATTGGTTTCGTAAATCAGGTCTACATTGCTTTGTTTGCTGTAAGCGCCATAGGCAACCAAATCAAAAATGGTTTGAAACCGGTGTTCTTTAAAAAGGTTTTCAACCTGGTCTTTTTTAATGATGTTGCAGTGCAGGATGTTTTTTGGGTTAAGGTCATCCAGCCTCCACGGTATAAAGGGCTTGCTGGTAACCGCAAATACATCGTTTCGGTATTGCAGGATAGTGCGGATAAGGTTAGCACCAATAAAGCCACCCGCGCCAAAAACCACAATAGGGCCTTCCAGCTTTAAAACCTCTGCTTGAATTTTTTCCTTTAAAGACATGGTGTAAATATGTAGAAAAAAACTTTATCCCTTAAAGGCAAATTTTAGGGGACGCTGATTAATTATGATGATTATGATTAAAGGCATTTATTAAAAAAATCATAATCATCCTTCTCCGCAGAGTCTCCCTTTCCGGCTCTGCGGAATGGGGACTCTGCGTTTATGCGGACTGCCCTAACGCAGAGTCCCCAACCTTCGGAAGGGAGACTCTGCGAGGAAGTGGGATTGCATTTATATGAATGATTCAAGCTGTTGTTTTAATCCATCACCACCCAGGTTGTTTTCGGCCTGGTGGAATTTTTGGTCGCCATATTTGCCGCTGGGATAGCCATTTGCTGATAGGGCCAGCATTTTTATAGGGCCGTGCAGGTGGTTCATAATGTGGTAAGAGAGGGTTTCGCGCAAACCACATTCGCCGGAGTGTTCTTCGATGGTGATAAGCTTTTGGGTGGAGTTAATAGATTCAATCAGCTCAAGAGGAACATTATTGATTGGGAATATGCTTACTACCCAGATTTCAAGGTCGGCAGCAATGTCCAGGCTGCAGATGTTTTCAACTACGGGGCCGGTACCTACCACGGTGCCTTTGGCGCCCGATTTTATTTTACGCCATTGGGTAAAAGGGGCGACATCGTATTTTATTTTTGCACCCTGGTTTAAACGCAGATAATTAGGGTGTGGGTCGGCCAGCATTTGTTCAATGCTTTGTTCAACATCACTTGCAGTAAAAGGCACGTAAACGCGCATATTGGGTAACAAGCGCATTGCGCCGATATCTTCAATGTTGTGATGGGTGGCGCCCATAATGCCATAGCCATAACCGCCGCCGTTACCTACCAGTTTTACAGGCAGGTCGTGCAGGCAGGCGTCGTTTCTGATTTGTTCATAAGGACGCAGCGTTACAAAGGGCGAAATACTATATAACCAGGGAATAAAACCTTCGTGCGCCAGGGCGGCGCCTACGGTTACCATGTTTTGTTCTGCTATACCGGCATTAATAAATTTCCCGCCAAATTTGTGCTGCACTTTTTCAAGCGCCATATAACCTAAGTCGCCAGTAATGAAAACCATCTGAGGATGGGTATCAGCAAATTTTATCATTGAATCGGCAAATTCTACGCGCATATTTTGGTTGTTGTTTTAAAGACTCCTCACCCCTCTGTCCTTCGGACATCTCCCCTCTCCGAGGGAGAGGGGAGACTATCTTATTACATTGTGCCTTTATATTGAAATGTTTCGAAAGACACAGCGGAAGATTCTTGCCTGCCGGCAGGCAGGGCCGCAGGTATTATTCTTTTATTTTTTAACGGGAAATACCTTCGCAATGACATCTTGTTATAATTATAATTTGCTGATTTGATTATTGTAATCAATTTCAACGTCTGCTAATATTACATCGTAATGGTCATCTTTCATTGGCAAATAGTGGCTGTCTAATTTGCCTTCGTATAACTTCCAGCTACGGCCTTTGGTGGTGTTGCAAATAATGGCAGTTGGAATGTCGGACTTCGCAGCTTTGTTCTTTGCTTCTTCCAAAGAAGCAAAATTGTGTCCTTCTGCAATGATGACATTAAAACCAAAAGCTTCTAATTTTTTATCTAGTGGCTCCAGTTTCATTACATCCTCGGTGAGTCCAAAGCCCTGTAGCCTATTTCTATCCATCAGCCAAACCACATTTTTAAGATTGTGATGGGCAATGAACAGGGCCGCTTCCCAGGTAGAGCCTTCATTAATTTCCCCATCAGAAGTAATGCAAAAAACTTTTTTGTCGCTTTTCTTTAACTTTTGCGCCAAACCTAAACCAGCTGCAATAGAAAGACCGTGCCCTAAACTACCGGTAGCAAAAGGCACACGCTTTATTTTATTAACCGGCGGATGTGCTGCCAGGTAAGTATTGTTTTTGTAAAAGGTTTTGATATCGTCTTCGCTTAAAATACCTTCTTCGGCCAACATGGAGTAGATAGCGGCTGCGGCATGGCCTTTGGATAAAATAATCTCGTCATTATCCTTCATCCAGTTAAAGCGAACAAAAGTTATTATTTCGGCCACCGATAATGAGCAGCCTACATGCCCTGCGTTGGCGGCCTTGTACATACCCAGAAAGCGCTTTTTAATGCTAAAAGCTTTATTCAATAAATCCTGCTGAACCGATTTTTCCATGCGGGTGCAATATTAATGGATTTTGGGGGAATTATTTGGGGCGGGTTATTGGGGTGTTTAGAATTGACAACTTTTAAAAAGTTGTCNNGGGCAACCGCAAGGGATTGCCCCTACGGTATTTGCCATTGGCTATTTGCCTTTCAATTTCTTTTTGCTGAAATTTTTTAAATCAGTTGCACTGAACTTAACCAGGTTTTTGGCCTTTTTAGAATCGCGAATGCCTTTTAGCAAATGTTTTTTATTAGCAGGGGATTTAAGCAAATACTCGGTTTCATCCATAGTTTTACTGTCGTAAATCACTTTTAAATCTTTATCGCTGTATACATCTTCTTTCTTATTATTCAGGAAATCAAATGCTCCTTTCTTCATAGCCAATGCGATAGTCTTTTCAATGTCAGCTTCAAAGAGTGTATAAATAGCCTTTAGTTTTTTGCTTTCTCCCGTTTCAATATATAGATGAAGCTTTTCTCGGATTTTGGCGATTTTCATATAGTCAAGTTTTATGGTGAATATGCTACTTTCTGGTCTATCTGAAAAGGGCAATCCTAATTTACAATCTCCCCTCTCTTCCCCAACTCCACCACCTCTAAATTCTCAATCTTCTTATTATTCAGGGTAAACCGAAGAACCGTCTTTATTTTATGAAAACCCTGCAATCCGGCTGCACCAGGGTTCATGGTAACCATGTTATTGTATTTTGCATCGCGCATTATTTTTAAAATGTGCGAGTGGCCGCAGATGAAAATATCAGGCTTTTCTTCTTCAATTTTACGCCGGGCTTTGGGCTCGTAGTTGCCGGGGTAGCCGCCTATGTGGGTGATGAGTATTTTAAAACCTTCACGCTCCAAAACAAGGTTGAGCGGGTATTCTATCCGGATGTCTTTATTGTCAATGTTGCCATAAACAGCGTAAAAGGGTTTGAATTTTTTTAGCTGGTCGCAAAGTTCAAGTGTGCCTATATCACCTGCATGCCATATTTCATCCACGTCCTTAAATACATCAAATATTTTGGGGTCGAGGTAGCTGTGGGTATCGCTCATTAAGCCTATTTTAACCATGGATAGCAGTTTTGCGTTCGTGGGCTTTTATCAGCCAGTAATACCAGGCAACGCCGATGATGTAAAAACCAACTGTGATGAATATGATGTTGGAATAGGCTATGTTTTCTTCCCGCAAAATTGAAAATATTTTAGCGCTGGCAAACCAGCAGCCACTCCAGATGGCAGCATTGATGGCCGATATCATTTCGCGGTTTTTTTCGCCTACGTAGTTGAGGGTAAGTTCAGAGGTCATGGGCCCCGCCATGTTCATCAACGGCTGGCGGACGATGAATGCACCGACCGCAACTACTATTGCAATAGGCATTCCCTTATACCATTCGGTAGTGCCCATTACAAACAGGGCCAGCACAGCAAAGCATTGCACCAAAGTTATGGCCACCTGGTACCCATAGCGCCTTTTTATTTCGGGAATAAGAAATGCCGTGATAACAACCAGCGTAAAGGCAACGGAGTTCATCAGTGAGAAAGGACCGGATTCCATACCATGGACGTTTTTGAAAAACAGGTTAATGAACGGAATAGTAAAACCCGCCCCAAAGGCGATGATGAAGGTGGGTATGGCGGCCTGAAAGATAAGGGCCCAGTCGTAATCAGTGTGTAAATTAATAAGCGGGATTTTAGTGCCTACGTTTTCTTCATCAGGCAGTTTACGGGCAAAATAAACTCCGGTAAAACCGATAATTGAATAAATGATTAACAGGATTTCGGTGGAGAAGAATTTATTGATGAGTGGAAGCAGGTAACTGAAAAGCCCCACTATAATGATGGTAAAGTTACCGGCTGAAAAGAACAAGGCGATGGATTCAGTTTCGTGGTCTTTATTGCCGTTAAGCAGCATGTAGGGCAGCACTAGTATTTGCACTAATGAAAAAGTAACACCCCAAAGCGACATCAGGGTGCGTATTAATTCGGTATTGTGTGTGTGAATGCCCCAAATAAGTAATAGTGCCACAATGGGTGAAGAGATAGCACCTGCCATCAGGAATGGCT
This sequence comes from Bacteroidota bacterium, assembly GCA_003165895.1. Classification (GTDB taxonomy): domain Bacteria; phylum Bacteroidota; class Bacteroidia; order Chitinophagales; family LD1; genus Bog-950. The sequence goes on from PMXD01000047.1 coordinate 62,425, forward strand.
TTAGCTTTTTCCCTTTGGCAATAATGGCTAAGGGAAAAGCACAGAGTAAGACCGTTAAATAACGGTTGCCCACCATGGAGGTAATTTCATAATCCTTGAACCCGTGGTCGAGCATTTGGTAATTGAGTAACAAGGTAAAGGCGGCATTGATGAACTGAATTGATACGTCTATCATCATCAGGTAGATGATAATGCGGTGGATGGCGAGGTATTTGTTTATTATTTGTTTCACTTTTTTGCCACAAAGGCACTAAGAACATTAGTTTTTTACTTGAAGTTAAGCAGTTATTTTGCCCCATGCTTCAGCAAGGGGGGTAATGGTATTAGGGATTGGCTTTAGCCATTAATTATTTTGAATCCATATTTGTTCATAAACTCATCATATTCTTGAGCAAAAGATTTATCACTGTGATGTTTCTCCTGGTTTAGGATATAATTTCTTACTGTCTCAACCTGTGATTCACTGACCGAAACTGCAAAATAATCATCCTGCCAATCTAATTTGTCAGCAATTAAGTTTTGCCTATTCATCCAAAAGGATGATTCTCCTTTTATTAACTGGATTACGTTGCTTATGTTTTGGTCGTTCCGTAAACGTAAACGGCAATGAACATGTTCAATATAACCGTTAACGCAATCCATTAATATTTCTTTTTTCAGGGCATTTTGGTGGATGTGCTCAAAAAGTTGAGGCCTTACTTTCTTTTCGAGTATTGGTTGCCGGTTTTTGGTTGTCCAAACTGCGTGAATCCAAATTTTGACGAATGGCATAGATGCTCATTTTAATGGCTAAAGCCGATTTGTTTTGTCTATATCCCCGAACTGAAGATCGGGGCAAAATTTAATGACTATCCGCATAATTACCTAGAATCCTTAATGGCTAAAGCCTTTTCCTCTTTTCCTAATCCCCGACTTAAAAGTCGGGGCAATATTTTGCCCCACTCTGAAGAGTGGGGTTTATTGAATTAAAAATTCTGGCTTTAGCCTTTAATCAGGTACACATATGGATAGTCATTATTTTTTTTTATAAAATAGTCAGTAAAAGAATAAAAAATTACTCAATTGTTGCATCTATATACTTTATAATCTCTTCTTTTTCCTCCGGTCCGTACCAAAATATGCCTTTGTCTTTTTTAAACCAGGTTAGCTGGCGTTTGGCGTAGTTGCGGGTGTTTTGTTTTATTAATTCTATGGCTTGTTCAAGCGTTAGTTTGTCTTCTATGTAATCAAACAGTTCAGTGTAGCCGACTGTATTTAGGGTATGGAGCTTTTTAAAGGTGTAAAGCTCTTTGGCCTCTTCCAATAAACCGGCGTTCATCATATTGTCAACGCGTTGGTTGATGCGTTGGTATAGCGTTTCGCGTTCAAGGTTGAGGCCTATTTTGATAGGGGTAAAATTACGTTCCGCTTTTTTGCCAATGCGTTGTTCGGAATATTTTTTGCCGGTTGTGAATATGACCTCGAGAGCCCTTATTAAACGAACGGGATTCTTTTTGTCTACCTCGGCGTAGTATTCAGGGTCAGTTCTTTCCAGTTCCTGTTGTAGCCAGCTTAAATCTTTTCCGTTTAAAAAAGTGCGGGCAGTAAGTTGTTGTTTGAAGTCCGTGTTTTCGAAATTATCGAACCCGCTGCAAACGGCGTTGATGAACAGGCCCGAGCCGCCCACTAATACAGCTATATCCTTGCTTTTAAAATACTCATCTAAAAATTCAATCACTTCATGTTCATACTTACCTGCACTGTAGTTTTTGGTGTGGATGGATATGTTATTGATAAAGTGGTGCAGCACTTCTGCCAGCTCAGCATCAGAAGGCTTGGCGGTGCCTATATTCATTTCGCGGTAAAACTGCCGCGAGTCAGCGGAGATTATTTCAGCGCGATAGTGTTTTGCCAATTCTATTGCAAGACTGGTTTTGCCCACTGCTGTTGGCCCGGCAACAACTATTAAATATTTAGTACCGCTGCTCATGCCTTACCCACTACTTTTAAACCCAGTTTCTCTCCTAGTTCAAGCATCATAGCGTAAGCTTCATTATAATCGTTGCGGATTTTGCCTTCCAGGATAGCTTCCTTAATCTCTTCTTTAATAATACCGATTTCGCGGGATGGTTTAACGCCAAAGGTTTCCATAATCAACTCGCCCGATACCGGTGGTTGAAAATTCCTGACCTGGTCTTTTTCTTCAACTTCCTTCAGCTTTTCGCGCACGGTTTCAAACCTCGCTAAATAGCGCTTTACCTTTTCGCGGTTTTTTGAAGTGATATCGGCTTCGCAGAGCGATAGCAGTTTTTCAATATCATCACCGGCTTCAAATAGTAAACGGCGCAAAGCGGAATCGGTTATTTCTTCCTTGGTGAGCGCTATGGGGCGCATGTGCAGGAACACCATTTTTTGCACGGTCTTCATTTCATTACCCATGGGCAACTTCATTCTTCTGAAAATGCCCGGCACCCATTTACTGCCTAAAACTTCATGGCCGTGAAATGTCCAGCCCTCTCCGGGGACATATTTTTTGGTTGGCGGTTTGGCAATATCGTGCAGTATTGCAGCCCAACGCAGCCAGATGTCGTTAGAGTATTTAGAGGCATTATCCAGCACCTGCAAAGTGTGGTAGAAATTGTCTTTATGGCCTTTACCTTCTACTTCTTCTACCCCTTTTAGTTTAACCATTTCAGGGAAAATGATTTTCAATAAACCAGATTCCTCCAATAGTTTGAAACCGATAGACGGTACGCGCGACAGAATAATCTTGTTCAACTCATCTGTTATCCTTTCCTGTGATATTATTTTTATGCGCTCAGCGTTTTTCTTTATCGACTCAAAAGTTTCGGGGACTATGGTAAAGTTGAGCTGCGAAGCAAAACGGATGGCGCGCATCATGCGCAGGGGATCGTCGCTGAATGTAATATCCGGGTCAAGGGGCGTGCGGATTAGTTTGTTCTCCAGGTCCTGAACTCCATTAAAAGGGTCAATTAATGTTCCGTAATTTTCTTTATTCAGGCTTATGGCCAGGGCGTTGATAGTAAAGTCGCGGCGGTTCTGGTCGTCTTGCAAAGTTCCTTCTTCAACAATGGGTTTGCGGCTATCGCGCTGGTACGATTCTTTACGTGCGCCTACAAATTCCAAATCCAGGTCGTGCCAGCGGAAATGGGCTGTGCCGAAGTTTTTGAAAACGGTAACGTGAAGTTTCGGGTCAATTTTCTGAGCGGCTTTTTCCGCCAGTTCAATGCCGCTGCCTACACAAACAAAGTCTATATCCTTGCAATCCCTTTCCAGTAACTGGTCGCGTACGTAGCCTCCGACTGCATAGGTTTCGTAGCGTAATTCTTCCGCTGCATCGGCTATAAATCTGAAGACGGGGTTTTTAATGGAAATTTTGTTCTGCACGGGGCAAACCTACTGAAAAATAAAAGAGGGAGAAATGACAGATAGAGAAATTTACCACTAAGGCACTAAGGACACTAAGAAAACACTAAGAATAAAGATTGCTGTCTATTGACAAAGAGCCGACCTCACCTTACGTCCTTTGGTGTTTAATTTTAAAGATGTCAGACACTTCAGCTAAGCGAAAGAGCAAGACCTAAGTGTCAGACACCGGCCCTCTTAATTATCACTATCCGGTTTCATTTTGGTAAGCTTTCCTTTTTTCCAGGCAGCGTAGTCTTTGGCTAAGGCTGCTTTGTTGTCCGCAGTAAGTTCCGGATCGTCTAATTTGCTTAGGTCGGGTTTGCCGGCGTTTACCCAGGCAGTGTACCAAAAATCTGCAACGGCGGTAATGGAATTTTTTAATTGCGCTTCAACCATACCATTTAAAGCGGTGTGGAATGCTTTGGCGTATTCATCGCTTTGTATTGGGCTGTTATACTTTGATTTAAGCACGTTGCCCTGGTCATCTTTTTTATACAGTTTATCATCACCTAAAGTTTTCCTTACCTGGCGGTCAATAGCAAGTAATGTATCGGCAAGCTGGTGGGTGTTTTTAATAATACGCCAGGTTTCTTTGGTAACGTCATCAATAAATTTTGCCTCGCGGGTGTTCAGGTTATAGGTATCGCCAAACTGCTCGGGCAGGCGCGATTCCCAAAAGGCATGTACGCCTGGTTGGTTGGTTAGCTTTCCATCGTAATTTAATGAGGTGTGCAGCGGCATATGCGCGTCGCCGAGGTAATGGGCGAGGTCGGCGGAGAGCAGGAGTATTTCGCTTTTATGCTTGTCTTTAAATGCTTTGGTCAGTTTGGCCATCATATCCTGTATCTGCCAGGGCAATGAGCCATATTTTTGCAAGGTGCTATCGGCAAAGGCTTTTGATTTATTGGCGGTGGTACGGGGCAGGCTATCCAAAGGCCGGTCGTATCCTTCAATATCAATAAAGTGTTTGGGGCCTTCGCTTTTATCGCTGTAAACCGACCTTTTCATATCGGGGCCGGTAGATTCGATGGTTATAAAATCGATGTGGTTATAATAGAACACGCGCATTTTTTCAGGCAAGGCAAATACAGCTGCATGGTTAATGTGTTCATGTCCCCAGATGCCCCAGGATGATAAGGCAAACAGCATAATTATTGAGGCTGGAATGGTAAGTCTTTTCATGTGTTTAGTTTTCGGTTTTAAATTAAAAGCCAGCCTTTACAATTCACCTGTAGTGGGGTTATAAAGATGACTAATTGCCAATCAGGGGCGCCAAAAATAGCATTTAAATCAGGCAGACAATTCTTTAACCATTTATGTTTATGTTAAGAATAATCAGGCGCTGGTGGTGGTATAACAACAGGTGCCGAAACGGGCAAGATTAAAGCCGGTTATGGTGTTGCAGGCAAGCAAAGTTTCCACAATTGCTGTTACTAACTGGTTTATTTGAGTCTCTTTTAGTGTCACAATCTATTGATTTGTAAGTATTTATGGAAGACCCCTTTATTACTTAATAATTACTTAACAGAGAATTTAACTCACGGAATTTTCGCTCTGGCTTAAATTTCTACTTTTGACCCTCCTTATAAACTAAAAGTATTTCATGAATAAGATTTTATCTATATTATTTTGCTTTGTTTCGATAGTTGCCTCCGCACAAACGGCAACCGTTAAAGGGTTGATAAAAGATGAGCTTTCGCAAAAAGTGCTTGATACCGCTACTGCAACTTTAGTGGGTACCAATTTTAAAGCCAATACCGATGCCAACGGCGTATTTGTGATAACGGGGGTGCCTTACGGAAGATATACTATAGAGATAAAAGAAGGTAACCACGCCCCTTATACGCAGCTAATTGATGTTAACCAGCCTGAAATAGTAGTAGGCTCGGTAGGCCTGCATCTTTCTGATGCTGTGGTTGCAAGAGAAGAAGCCCGCGATAAAGCCCAGGTTGAAGATGTGCCTACGGTAACATTAACAGAAGCCGACAGCAAAGACCTGGCTGATGAGAATATAGCCAGTGCCATAGGTTCTACGTCCGATATATTTATATCAACAGTTTCGTTTGTTCAAAGCGAAGCGCGTTTCAGGATACGTGGTTATAACCAGGGGCAGTTTGAAGTGTTTATGAACGGGGTACCTGTAAACGACCTTTACACCGGCAATGGACTTACCAGTGGCTGGAGCGGTTTAAATAACGTTATCCGTAACCGCGACATTACTATTGGTTTGGGGGCGAGTGATTATGCGTTTGGCGGTGTAGGCGGAAGCTACTCTTTAAACACCACTGCATCAGCGCAACGTGAAGGGCTTGATGTTTCGTTCTCAAATGCAGACCGTAATTTCAGGAACCGTTTAATGGCCACCTACTCAACCGGGGTATTGAAGAACGGATGGGCTGTTACGGCGTCTTTTTCCAGGAGATGGGCGCAGGAAGGTTATGTGCCGGGAACTTTTTATGACGGATACAGCTATCATTTTTCGGTTGACAAGCATTTTGGCAACAAGAATGTTTTAAGCTTTACTGCTTATGGCGCCCCAACCAAAGAAGGGCTGGCATCAGCTTCCACCGCTGAGGCTTATAACCTTGCCGGAAGTAACTATTATAATCCGGATTGGGGATACCAGAATGGCGTAATGCGAAATGCCTATACCCGGAACAATTTTCAGCCCCAGTTTATTTTGAATGACCAGTGGAAACTGAGCAGTAGTTCGAACTTAATGATGGCTGTGGGATTTGCTTTTGGTAAAAACGAAAGGACCGGCCTTGATTATACCAATGCCAACGACCCCAAACCTGACTACTACAAGAACATGCCAAGCTATATTACTGACACCTTGCAGCAGGCGCTGGCAGAGCAGCAGTGGCGCGAAAACGTGAGCGTGCACCAGATTAACTGGGATAATATGTATGCTGTGAACGAAAACAACCATAACCTGGTGCCTAATGCGCAGGGCATACCTACCAGCATTAATGAAAGCCTTTATATTCAGAATGCATCGGTTAACGACCAGAAGCGGTTTAATTTCAATACCGTTTATAACAAGACTTTTAATGAGCATATTACTTTCCAGGCAGGGTTGCGTTACCAGCTTGAAACTGCTGAAAATTACGAGCAGGTGGTTGACCTTTTAGGCGGCCAATACTGGGTTAACGTGAACCAGTATTCGGCATTAAGTTATCCGGGTAGTGCAGCTGCTGCGCAAAATAACCTGAACACGCCTTACCAGCTGGTTACAGATGGGCAGAAATACGGGTACGACTATATCACTGTTCAGCATAATGCAACAGCCTACGTACAACCTAAATTTCACTATAATAAGGTTGACTTTTTTGTAGCTGCTGAGTTGAAGTTCACTTCATTCCGGAGAAATGGCCTTTATAGGGATGGTTTGTTTCCTGACAGCAGTTATGGCAAATCGCCGGCTGAAAATTTTATCAATTATGCTTTTAAAGGAGGTATAGTATATAATATAGACAGCAGAAATAAGCTGTATGCCAACGGAGCCTACCTTACCAAGGCACCTTTGATAGGGGATGCTTATTTATCGGCTGAAACGCGTGAGCAGCTTGCACCGGGTTTAGGAAATGAGCAGGTGATGTCGGGCGAAGCGGGATATATGTATAAATCGCCTATTGTTAAATTGCGCGCCAGTTTTTTTGTAACACAGTACAATAACCAAACGCAAACTACCAGTTTTTACGATGACGACCTTTCAACCTACGTTAACTATACACTTACCAATATCAACTCTCGCCGCCTGGGAGGCGAACTGGCTTTAGATTACAAAGTTTACAAGGGGTTTAGCTTATCAGCGGTAGGTACCCTGGGCAACTATATTTACACCGACCGGCCGAATGCCACCATAACCGATGATAACAGTGCTTCTGTATTAGCAAGCAATCAAACGATTTACGAAAAGAACTACCACCTTGCCGGTTCTCCTCAGCTGGCAACTACTTTTGGTGTTAGTTATCGTTCGCCGCAATCGTGGTATGTTAACGTGTTGTTTAATTATTATGGCAATAACTGGGTATCAGTAAATCCAGCGCGCTTAACAACCGATGCAGTTTCGGGTTTAGAACCGAACAGTGCGTTATGGCAGCAAATAGTTGGGCAGCAAAAACTGCCGGGTGCATTTACTATGGACCTTTTTGCCGGTTACAGCTGGTTAATGAATAACCAGTTTGCCATAATGAAGAAGTATAAATACTATATGGTGTTCAGCCTAAACGTAACTAACCTTACCAATAACCAGAATTTTATTACCAGCGGATACGAGCAGCTTGAGTTTAACAATGTTACCAAGAACCTGACTGATTACCCAACCAAATATATTTACGCTTACGGGGCTAATTACCTGTTTACGGTAGCGTTTAAAATGAATTAAATATATAGATGCAGCAGTATTAACAAGAACAAAATTCAAACATCAAGTACGACACATGAAAAAATTTGCAATAATAATTACCGTTGTTTTCCTGGCCGGCATTTCATCCTGTGTAAAGGAAAAATTTGGTACTGAGCCGGTTACTAATACCGATCCAAACATTACGGCTAATACCAGCATTGCGGCACTAAACGCTATGGCCACCTCAAATGGTATTCAGATAACGCAAAGCCTTATTTTATCTGCCATTGTGGTTGGGGATGATAAATCGGGTAATTTTTACAAAGAGCTGGATATAGAAGATTCAACAGGGGGTATTTTATTAATGATAAACGGCGATGACCTTTATGCTACTTATCCTGCCGGCAGAAGGTTATTTATTAATCTTCAGGGCCTTTATGTGGTTAAATACGACAGCGCAAGTGAAATTGTGGGTAGTATTGATAACGGCGCTTTTACCGGTATTGCCACCTCTAACTTATCGCAATATGTAACCCCGGGTAAATGGGGTATTAATGTGGCCCCGATAGCGGTTACTATTCCTGAGTTGGTAAATCATCCATACATGTATCAAGGCGAATTGGTTCAGTTGAATAATGTAGAGTTTGCCTCAGGCTACAGGGGCGTGCCTTATGCCAATGCTACTTATGAGTTGTCCTCAACGATGATTATTAAAGATTGTAATGAAAATACAGATTCGATATACACCAGTGGTTACGCCAGTTTTGCCAGCGCGGTAACCCCTTCGGGCAATGGGACCCTTGTTTGTGTTGCAGGTGTATACGGAGGTAGTTCAGGGGTTTTGTCGCAACTTATGATACGGGATACTACTGATCTTCATCTTACCGGGCCGCTTTGTCCGTAACTGAAGCTGTTATTTTAAAGGGAATTGTACCTAAATTATTATTATTGATATATGAAAAACCTGACCATTGCATTACTGACCCTTATTTTGTTAGGGGGAATTTCATCCTGTTCCAAACAGACACTGGATGCACCACCTGCTGGTGGAGTTGACCCGAACATAAAGGTTAATTTTTCGCTTGATTCGCTGGTTGCCAGGTGTAATGCCAATAATGGCAACCCGCTCCTTATTACGCAAAACCTTATTATTTCGGGAGTGGTAGTTGGTGATGACAGTTCAGGAACCTTCTATCACGGCATTGACATTGAAGATTCAACCGGGGGTATTATGTTAATGATTGATGCCTCTTATCTTTATAACCTATATCCGGTTGGTACCAGGGTTTTTGTGCAACTGAAAGGCCTTTACGTGGTAAATGACAAAGGTGTGGTTGAAATTGTTGCTATTATTAATGCGGGCGGCACTTATACCGGTATTCCCGGTTCAGTTCAATCGCAATATGTTACGCCGGGGAAATGGGGCATTTATGTGGCACCTAAAAAAGTTACTGTTTCGCAGTTAATTGCTAACCCTAATCCGTACATGAGCGAACTGGTTGAACTGGATAATGTGCAATTTACCACTACGTATATAAATACCCCTTACTACGTTGGCGCGAACTATGGTAATACCATGATAAGGGATTGTGGAGGCGAAGACTTATATGATGTTTACACCAGTGGCTATACCAATTTCGGAAATTTGCTAACCCCATCAGGAAATGGGACTTTAATTGGTGTTGCCAGCGTTTATGTCAGCGCTTCCTCCGGCCGTGCTACGTATGAACTACTTATACGCGACCCGTCAGACCTGAACATGACAGGTCAACTTTGCCCATAGTATCAGGTAATAAAACTTTATAGAAAGGTCTGCCAAAAATTGAGGCAGGCCTTTTTATTTACGGTCAGATTGAAAAATAATTAAAGAGTTATTGCTTTTGATAAACGACGCCCGACAGCGTCATTTCCCACCCCCCCGCAGAATCCTGGGCCGGATACTGATTTATTTCAAGGGATTTGAGCCCAATAGATAAATCACCATTTTTTACCCGGGCCACACCCTGGGCTGATTTGTATTTGCCTCCTTTGTCCTGCTCCCAATAGCCTTCACTTCGGTTATCAATACTTAAATGGTAGGTATAAACAGCATCAGACCCGTTCCAGATGCCCATAAAATGGGAGTCTATTCTAATAGCCTCATCGCGGCAACCTGCAAAGGTAAAACAGGTTAAAAGCAGTAAAATAAAAACTTTAATGGGTTGTCTCACTGTGTTATGGGTTAGTAAATATAAAAAAAAGTATTTGCGCCAAAATAAAAAGGTGCAACAGAGATGTTAATAATTTCAGATTGTTTAGGCTTTTGCAGTTGTTAAAAAAATGCCAGCTAAAAGGGCCTGTTTTCATTTAGCCGTTGTCTTTATGGCAGCGAAGTGCTTTCAAAATGGCCTGCTGCCTGGTTTGGGCCCTTCGAAAGAAAATTGGGCAGGCCATAAGTTCTATTTTTCTATTTTTATCTCATGGCTTGGGCAATGTATTATTGCCTGGCTGTTTAAGACTATTAAAAATGAATCTTGCTTCAAAAATTGACCACACGCTGCTAAGGGCTGATGTTTCGGAAAAGGAGATAAAGAAACTTTGTGCTGAGGCGAAGGAATACGGCTTTGCTGCCGTGTGCATTCCGCCGTACTTTGTGCGTAAGTGTAAGCTCTGGCTTAAAGATACCAAGGTAAAAGTGGCAACGGTAGTTGGTTTCCCGTTAGGTTACTCGCATACCCCGGCAAAGGTTGAAGAGGCGCGCCGTGCCATTGATGAAGGCGCTGATGAAATTGATATGGTAATTAACATTATTGCCTTAAAAGCGGGCGACAGAAATTACCTGAAGAATGAGCTTACCAGTGCCGCCACCATTGTGCAATTGCGTGGAGGTAAATTAAAAGTAATACTGGAAACAGGTTTGCTTACCAGGGAAGAAATTATTATGGCCTGCGGGTTGTGCAAAGAGCTGACGGTTGACTTTGTTAAAACAAGTACGGGTTTTGTAGAGCCGGGGGCAACCGTTGAAGTTGTTAAGTTGTTAAGGGCTAATTTACCACCGAGCATTAAAATAAAAGCCAGCGGTGGTATCCGTACCAAGGAGTTTGCCATGCAGCTGATTGAAGCCGGTGCCGACCGGTTGGGGTGTTCGGCCAGCGTAAGCATAGTTTCATAAAATATTAAAGCAGTAATTTAAGCAGACCATGAAATACCGCAGGATTTTTGTTTGCGTGGCCATTTTGTTTTTTGTAGCAGGCCCGGGTTTTTGTCAGGCACAGGATACTACCATTGTTTGCAACAAATATGCCGTAGTAAAGGAGCAGGCAAATATTGCTGCCCTTGGCGCCAAGTACGATGATTATAACCGGAAGAAGGAATTTACTGACGGATACCGGATACAGATAATGTATACGGACGTGCGCTCGGATGCTTATAAAAGCAAGGGCCAGATGTATAAGGATTTTCCGGATGTGAATTCGTACGTGGAGTATGAGGAGCCTTATTTTAAACTGCGGATAGGGGATTTTAAAACCAGGCTGGATGCAACCGCTTTTATGCAGCAGGTAACCACGCTTTATTCGGGTGCTTTTATTGTTAAGGATAAGATAAGGATTAAGCGGTAACTATTTATGCCACTAAGGCACTAAGAACACTAAGGTTTAGAAGAAAAGCCTTTCTCAGCCGAGTCTCCCTTCCGAAGGTTGGTTCCGATAATTATCGGGAGGCGTGAGGGCGGACTGCATAAACGCAGAGTCCCCCATTCAGCAGAGCCTGAAAGGGGAGACCCTGCGGAGAAGGTCGTGTTTTGCCAGTTAGGAAAAATGGCTCATTTACAAATAGCTGCAATGACGATATGTTTATGATTGAAAAAATAAAAGCGCTTTCTGAAAAATATTATCTGCGGGTTATTGAGTTGCGCAGGCAGATACATGCCAATCCCGAATTGAGTTGGGAAGAATATGAGACTTCGAAACTGGTAGCAGAGGAATTAAATAAGCTGCCTGGAATGGAGGTTAGAACCGGGATTGCTAAAACAGGGGTAGTTGGAATTTTAAAAGGAAATAATCCAACCTCGAAATGCATAGCACTGCGCGCCGATATGGATGCCCTGCCAATACATGAGCAAAATGCTGTTGATTACTGTTCGAAAAACGAAGGCAAAATGCATGCCTGCGGGCATGATGTACATACCTCTAATTTGCTGGGTGTTGCCATGATACTTTCGGAATTAAGGAATGAAATAGAAGGTACCATTAAATTTATTTTTCAACCCAGCGAAGAGAAGATTCCCAGTGGGGCGGAGGCTATGATAAAAGCCGGCGTTCTGGAAAACCCGAAACCCGGAAAAATATTTGGCCTGCATGTTTCGCCCGAGCTTGAAGTTGGGATGTTTGGTTTTCACAGCGGCCGGTTTATGGCATCGAGCGATGAAATTTATCTGACGGTTATTGGTAAAGGCGGCCATGCGGCACAACCGCAAAATGTGGTAAGCCCGCTTTTAATTGCTGCTGAAATATTGCTGGCATTAAAGCCGCTTACTGATTTAAATACGCCTACTATTCTTTCGTTCGGAAAAATTGAAGGGAAAGGCGCTACCAATGTGATACCCGATAAAGTTGAACTGGCGGGAACGCTGAGATGCTTTGATGAAAAACTTAGAACTGAACAACACGAAAAAATAACCGCCATCTGCAAAAAGGTGGCCCTGGAGCAGGGCGGCAGTTGCGAGGTAAATATTTTAAAGGGATATCCGGTACTGGTGAACGATGAAGCTATTACATCTTCAGCCCAAAAATCAGCCGAAGAGTTTATAGGTAAGGAGCATGTTATTGAAATGCCCATAAGAATGGGAAGTGAGGACTTTGCATATTACACACACCAGGTGCCAGCCTGTTTTTACCGGTTGGGAGCAGGCAACAAACAAAAGGGAATTACCTCAGGTATACATACACCTACATTTAATGTAGATGAAGATGCGCTTAAAGCGAGTATTGGTTTGATGAGCTGGATAGCTTTGAAATAGAAGTTAGAACCAAGAGCCAAGAACCAAGATGAAAGGAAAACCCTCTAGTTTCTTGATTCCAAACTCTTGTATCTGTTTAGCCAAATAAGGTACTGGACAAATACCGGTCGCCCCTATCGCAGATGATGGCTACTATTACTCCCTCGTCTATTTCTTCAATCAGTTTAGTGGCAATGGCTACGGCGCCGCCGCTGCTCATGCCGCAGAAAACGCCTTCTACCCGGGCCAGTTTGCGGGTCATTTGGGTGGCTTCTTCTTCTGAAATATCAATTACCCGGTCAACGCGCTGGGGTTCGAAGATTTTGGGCAGATATTCTTTGGGCCATCTTCTGATGCCAGGGATACGTGAGCCATCAGTAGGCTGTGCACCTATGATTTGAATATTGCTGTTCTTTTCTTTCAAAAACCTGGATACGCCCATAATGGTACCGGTGGTGCCCATAGAGGAAACAAAGTGGGTAATTTTGCCATCGGTATCGCGCCATATTTCGGGGCCGGTGGTACGATAGTGTGCGCCGTAGTTATCGGGGTTGGCGAACTGATTAAGCATCAGGTAACCGCCTTTGGCTACCTGGGCATGGGCATAGTCAATGGCGCCTTCCATACTGCCAGCGCCGGGCGTAAGGGTTACTTTGGCGCCAAAGGCTTCCATGGTAAGCACCCGCTCGCGGGTTGAGTTATCGGGCATTACCAACTCTATTTCAACGCCGCACAGGCGGGCAATCATAGCAAGTGCAATACCGGTATTACCGCTGGTGGCTTCAACCAGTTTCATACCGGGTTTTAGTTCGCCGCGGTCAAGGGCGCCTTTTATCATACCATAGGCTGCGCGGTCTTTTACGCTGCCGCCGGGGTTATCGCCTTCCAGCTTGCCATATAGTTTAACGCCGGGTTTATTGTGGAGTTTGTTTAGTTCTACCAGGGGGGTGTTGCCAATAAGGTCTAACAGAGTTGCCATTTGTTACATTTTGAGGGTGGGCAAAAGTATTGAATTCAAAGGCCCCCTCCAAACCTACCCCCCAAAAGCAGCAGGGCAATCGGGTCTGGAAAATTTTGGCCTCATTTAAATGGTTAAAACCATTTTTTTCCGGCAATTTACATAGCCCACGATTTAAATCGTCGGCTATGTAAATTGCCGGAAAAAAATGGTTTTA
>PMXD01000341.1 GCA_003165895.1 Bacteroidota bacterium
GAGCGAATGCGTCCCGCTTCGCTTTTATATTTTGTAGCCTCAGGCTTCCCGCATTTCTCCCAAACTTCCATTTAAACCGCTCCTTGTCTGCAGCGTGGCCTTTTGCATAACCTGTAGTGCAAGGATTGAAGCTTTTATAAAATTGGTATATGTTTACATAAAAAAGCATGGAACCAACACCTTCAAATTCATCAGTCATGCGCTCTGGTTTTCTTACCACCCTCTGCATTCTTACTTTTCTTGGTAGCGGCTGGGGAATAGTAAGGGAAATAAAAACTTATGTACATGCCGGTGAAAGGGTACGCAAAGCTGGCAAAGGAATTACCTGTTTTAGAAGATAAAAGGGATGTTAAGAATGCTTCAGGTTTTGTAAAAAGCATTTACGATGCCTTGGATAGTATGAGTGCAGATTGGATTCGTAAATCCTGCATGATTGAAATTCTATCTGATATCCTTACTCTTATTGGCGCTATTTTGATGTGGAATTTAAGGAAAACGGGGTTCTACATTTACATTTTAGGTATGTTGGTATTAATCCTAAGTCCCTTGGTGTTGGGTAAAGCGATGTTTACGGAAGCCGACAAGGCATTTATTGGTCTCATCTTTATTGCGATGTATGCAGCAAATCTGAAACAGATGGGTAATAAAGCGATTGGGACTTCTGTTTAATCTTTGTATAGTTAATTTGCCCCCTACCCATCCTTCTAACGCCCATCCAAACTATCCAAAAACGCACTCAGCACCTGGTTATGCTGCTCAGGGTTATCCTGCATGGTTAAGTGGCCGGCGTTTTTAATAATGGCCAGTTTGGCGCCGGGGGTAAGGCTTTGGTAATATTTGGTGGTTTCGGGGTTGGCTTCGTCGTTATCGCCTNNATGTATAGCACCGGTAGCTTTAGTTTACCCAAATCGGGTGTGCGGTCGTAAGTTTTTATGGTGCCGGTAATGGTAAACTCGCTGGGGCCTTCCATATACAGGTATACATTGTCACCTTCCTGGCTAAACGCGCTGTCAACATCAGCGCTCCAGGGCACTTTGCGGGCTACGTATTTTTCATAATAAACTTTCATGGCGCGCTGGTAATCGGGGCTATCGTAAGTTTTAGCCGCCTCGTTCACCTTTATTATTTGCTGTATCGAATCAGGCATAGTGGCAATTTGTTTTTGTGCGTCCTCCATCCATCTGGGTATGCTTAATGCCGAGCTGCTTAATATAAGCCCCTTAATACCTTCGGGGTGGGCCAGGTAAAAATCGGTGCCCAGCATAGTGCCCCAGCTTTGGCCATACAGGTAATAATCTTTTAAACCCAGGCTGTGGCGCAGGGCTTTTACTTCGGCTATGTAATTATCCATGGTCATTAAAGCAGTATCAGTAATCCGGTCGCTGCGGCCACAGCCCAGTTGATCGAAGAATATTACAGGGCGGTCCTTGCCCAGTTCGGCTATGGGGTTTAAATAATAGCTGGGCACACCGGGGCCGCCGTGCAGTAGCAGTAAAGGTGTTTTATTGCCGGTGCCAACAACGTTGTACCATATACGGCCCCCTTTAACTTGTATGTAGCCCTGGCCGGGTGTTAGTTTTTTGCCCGGGGGGTTATTGCAGGCAGTAAATAACAAGGCCACTATAATAGCCGTTGCGCATAACAGGTTAACTTTTTTCATTCGCTGAGGTTTGGTTTCAAATATAATAAACTGCCGTGCATGAAAATATAGAATGGATTTGAACACCTTCATTTTCTTCCATGTGCCAATTATTTTTTCGTAGCGGAGTCTTCTTTGCAAGGATTTAATGACCAAAGCGGAAATTTTGTTTCAGCAGATTATATTTGCGCTATGCCTTTAAGAAAAATATTGCTGGTAGATGATGATGCGGCTTTCCATTTTTTGCAGAAACTGGTATTGAACGAGAATAATATCAACTGCCAGATAGATTCGGTATATGATGGTTATGAAGCGCTGAGGTATATGGAAGACTGCAACGGAAGCCCTGACCTGATTTTGCTTGATTTAAATATGCCCAGGTGGAACGGTCTTGATTTTCTGGAATCATGCCTTAAATGCGGGCATTTGCCTGATTATGTTAAAATATTTATTCTTACCTCATCGCTGTTGCCTGAGGATAAAGAACGGGCCATGGCTTATAATTTTGTAACCGGGTATCTCGAAAAGCCTTTAAACAAAGAATCTATAAAAGAGATTCTTTCGCATTTTTAGCTTTGTAAAAAAAACACACAATGAAAAAAATAACTTTAATAATTATAGCATTAGCCACATCATTCTGTTTTGGTTTTGCATTCAAATCAATCATAACAAACAATTCAAACGAGAACACAGAATTGAAAAGAGTAACAGGTATTGGCGGCATTTTTTTCAAAAGCCAGGACCCCAAAAAAATGCGGGAGTGGTATAAAACGCATTTGGGTTTAAACACCAGCCAATACGGCGCAGTGTTTGAATGGCGGCAAGCCACCGACTCCACTAAAAAGGGTTATTCGCAATGGAGTGTTTTTTCAGAAAAGACAAAATATTTTGAACCTTCAACAAAGGATTTTATGATAAACTACCGGGTTGAAAATTTAACAGCACTTGTTGAAGACCTGAAAAAAGAAGGAGTAACCATAACCGACACCATTGCCACATATGATTACGGAAAGTTTGTTCACATCATGGACCTTGATGGTAACAAAATAGAATTGTGGCAACCGAACGACCTTGAATATGAAAAATTAGGAAAACAAATGGGCAGCACCACAACCAAATAACAGGTGGATTAAAGAAATGACTTTGCCCGTTTGAGCATAGCACCCGGTCATTAATGTTCGAAACCCTGGTAATTAAGGCCTAATCCAATTTTCGCATAGCGAAAATTGGCAATGTCCCCCTCTGGTGGGTGATGTCACAGGATTAGGTAGTGCATTTGCATTTAAAATAAAATAGATGTCATTGCGAAGATAATTCCCGTAAAAAAATAAACAAGTTATTATCTCTGGCAATCTTCCGCTTTGTCTCTATGGCATACGGCTCACATAAAGACAAAGTTGAAGATTGCCACAGCCTTTACTTTAATTGATTATTAGGGAAAAGGCTTCGCAATGACACTCTTTTTATTAGAACCAAATCCTTCCTGATTTTAGACCATCTCTCTCTGGAGGATGCGTCAATCTTCGCGCTCTTTGCGTAAAAGGCTGTTGTCATTTGCAACCACCCACCACAACAACAAATAAATAAGCCGGAATTTAACAGCGAAATTTTCGCAATTTCAAACTGATGCTTACTTTCGCTCTTCGTTTCTACAAAAAGATAGTTTAAAAACAAATGAATATGAAAAAGAAATCGCTCCTCCTCCAGGTCATTTTTTTATTGTTTAACCTCATACTTATGGCACAGTCGCCGCAGCAACTCAACTACCAGGCGGTAGTGCGTAATGCCGCTGGTACCCCTTTATCAAACGGTACCCTTGTAGGCCTTCAGTTTCAAATCCATGACAGCACCGCTACCGGCACAGTTATTTACCGCGAAAGCTCACAGGCTACCACCAATCAGTTTGGTTTAATTACATATGCCATTGGCACCAATGCTTCGCTTGCCGCCATACAGTGGGGTGTAGGGCAAAAATGGTTACAGGTACTTATTGACCCTACCGGCGGCACAAACTATGTTGATATGGGCACTACACAATTACTAAGTGTGCCATACGCACTGTTTGCCGCTAACAGCGCACCGGGGGCGCAGGGGCCTACAGGATTGCAAGGCATACAGGGGGCAACCGGCCCGCAGGGCGTAACCGGCCATAATGGAACAAATGGCGTTACCGGTGCAACCGGCCCCATAGGCAATACCGGCCCTGCCGCAGTTGGGGCAACCGGACCAGCCGGCAATACCGGTGCAACGGGTCCGCAAGGTGTAACCGGCAATAATGGAGCAAATGGCGCTATCGGGGCAACCGGCGCCCCGGGCAATACAGGTGCTGCCGGAGTTGGGGCTACCGGTCCTGCAGGCAATACCGGCGCAACCGGCCCGCAAGGTGTAACCGGTAATGATGGCGCAACCGGCCTCACAGGTAACACAGGCCCTGCAGGGGTTGGCACCACAGGCCCCACCGGTGCAACGGGCACGTTTGGAGGACCAGCCGGTGGCGATTTAACCGGAAGCTATCCGAACCCGACATTAATTACAACCGGCGTTACACCCGGTACTTATGGCGATAGCAACCAGGTTGCGCAGCTAACAGTGGATGCTAACGGCCGGGTTACATCGGCTGGCAACGTTAACATTAACATGGGTGGTGGCATCCCTGTTGGCGGTATAATTTTGTGGAGCGGCTCAATAGCAAATATACCCTCCAGCTGGCATATATGCGATGGCACCAATGGTACCCCCAACCTGCAGGACAACTTTGTAATAGGGGCTGGTAACAGTTATGCCGTAAACACCACTGGTGGCGCTGCTAACCACTCGCACACCACCCCTCCATTAATAGTGCCCGGGCTTACGTTTTCGGGTAGTACCAATGCAGCAGGTAGCGCCAACGAGACCCAATATGCGGCTATTAACGGATGCTGCGGCAATGAATGCAGCACTCCCGGCCACTCACACAGTTATTCAGGTACTACCGGTACCGGCAGTATTGCAGCTAATAGCACCGGTGTTGCCAGTTCCCTGCCGCCATACTACGCCCTGGCCTATATTATGCGCATCAACTAATTATATTCCACAACCGCACATATACAAGGCCCGTAAGCATTAGTGTTCGAAACCTTAAAATTCAAGGCGAACTATCCCTCTCTATCGCTTGCAATGGAGAGGGTGGTCGCACGAAGTGCCGACCGGGAGAGGCCTGTATTTGGCTATTGCATTCTTAATTTTGTATTTCTTTGTGCCTTCATGACTTTGTGGCTAAAAACTGTATTTCCCAATGAAAAGATTTCTCCCTTTTGTTATTGTTATCCTGCTGCTTGCAGCGGCGGCTACCTGGTTTGTTTTGCATAAAGCCCATGGCACTTTTGATAAGGAAGAAAATGCTTTTGCCATTGCTGATAAAAAAGACATCACTAAGGTAATACTTTCCGATACCGGCAAAAAGAGAGTGGAACTGACCCTGGTAAAAGGTGTATGGATGCTCAATGGCAAATACCCCGCCCGCGAGGAACTGGTTGCCTCATTGTTTGAAGTGCTTGCCCGTGTTACCACTTTATGCCCCGTACCCCGCGCTGCGCACGATTATGTAGTGCGCACCTTATTTGAGAAGCACATCAAGGTAGAGGTATATAGCAATAACAATACCGAAGCAGAACAGGTATATTATGTTGGCGGCCCCAGCGCCGATGGAAATGGCACTTACATGCTGCGCGAAATAGACGGCAAACCAGATGCCCGTCCCTATATTACATTTATGCCTGGTATGCATGGCTATTTAACGCCCCGTTACCAAACCGATGAAGAAATATGGCGCAGCCGGGTAGTATTTAAGTATAGCCCGGAAAACATCAAATCACTGGCCCTCGAATATCCGGGCGAAGAGAGCAGATCTTTTACTTTAAACCGGGTTTCGAAAGATTCTTTCAGTTTATCAGCGCTGAATGATAAATACACTATTCATCAGGACTATAAGCAGAAATATGTGCACGACTACCTGGCCTTTTATTCCAGTATTTCCATCGAAACTTTCGACAATAAGAATACCAGCAAAGACTCTGTCATCCACACTACGCCTTATAGCATTTTTACTATCACCGGTAACGATGGCACAGTAAATAAGTTAAACATGTTTTACATGCCCGCCAACAAGCGCACCAAAATGCCTTTCGATAGCAAAGGCAATGTTATGACCTACGATGTTGACCGCTACTATGCCTCTTTTAACAACGATAAAGACTTTGCTGTAGTACAATACTACGTTTTCGGAAAGCTGCTGCGCAGCTATGAGGATTTCTTCTTTAAGCCGGGAAGCGGGGAGAAAAAATAGGAGCAATTGCCAGATTGTTTCTCTCACTATTTGATTGATTATTAAGTCAGCTAATAAAGGCTTTGCCAGTTGAAGCGATAAGTCAGGAGCCAGGCCACACCCAACTATGATTTATTTACATCATCCGCAATTATGCAAATTCTTTAAGTAATTGTGTAACGCAACCGGGGGTTGGGGTTATACCTTTGTTCTATTATTAAACAGCGCGCTAAAATCATAAACATGAAAACTACTAAGAATATATGGAATTCATTTCTGCAAAACTGGATGAGAGAACCGGTTAGCAATGTTGCATCAGTAATCAAAATCAGGAAAGAGCAGAAGCCGGATTTTACAAATATCAGGGCCACTGATATTAATGTTCATTTCGGTGAAGGGTAAATCGGAACCTTGTCCATTGCCTGGGGGTTGAGCCGGGCCGGTTCCTCGCCAAAAATTAAAAAGGGTTCATTGAAGGCAAACTTCACTGAACCCTTTTTGATTTTATATAGCCGCTTCTAATTCAACTTACGCCCTTTGGCTACGTGCTGTTTCAGACTGGTGTTATCAATCTTGTGTATATCAACTAACAGAAAAGCGCCATGGCTCTCCGGGTCGGTGTAATATTCATCACCGCTATAATGAACTTTGCCCATACCGTTGTTCCAGTCAGATGCCAGCAGCACATACCTTTCGCCTTGATTGGGGTTAACACCAAAACTCAGGTAATGGTCATCGCCTACTTCAAAGCTTACCAACAGCTTATTTTCTTTAGGCATATCTGTAACTACACCGGGCGTTCCGGCTTTAATCAAAATCTCATCCACCTTATGGCCGTCTACCATTTTAATTTTTCCATGAACTATTTCGGAAGTTCCTTTGGTTAGCTCGCGGCGCAGAATTACATCATGCGACAAATAGAACTGAATGCCTTTTAACTGGTCAACGGTCCAGCCATGGTCTTTTTTCAAAGAATCTGTAAAGGGTACCAGATTTTTACAAGATGCTAATGCAGAAGCAATTGCGATAAACAAAATGAGCTTTTTCATACTTTTAAGATATTTAGCTGTGAATACTATAACGGTTTTAATAACAGTTCGATATGCAAAGGAGGCTAAAGTTTAAACCACCAAAAGCAATTTTAAGGTTTTTTCTGAATAGGGAGGACTAAACCTTTCAGGTCTCGGTCCAAATTGTAAACCACTCAAAGACCTGAAAGGTTTTGGGACTGTTATGCTATTCTGTTTCCGTCCTTATCAAACACCTGAACGTCATCCTTAGCCCCGCTGTCAGATTTGATGGTCAGCCTTTCGAAAATACCATTTACTATCGAAAGCAGGATACTAAAACCCAGTGCCCACCAAAAGCTATCTACTCTAAAGCCCGGGTTCATAATCCAGGCAGCCATCTCAATAATAAGGGCATTTATCACCAGTAAAAACAACCCCAGTGATAAAATGGTTGCCGGTATGGTTAAAAAAATGAGCAACGGTTTAACCGAAACATTTAAAACTGCCAATAAAGCCGCCAAAATAAGCGCACACATAAAATCCGCTAAATGCACCCCGTCTTTTAGGAAATATGCGACAATGAATACTGAAATGGCATTTAAAAAAAGCTTGATAATAAAGTTCATCGATTAGTTTTGTGGCTCAAAAATAGAGTTTTCAAAAATGATTCAGCATATAATTAACCGTTTAAAGGTTAGCAAATATCAACCCACTTTTATGGAACGGACAAAATTTAGCCGGTTTTTGCTTTGGGATTCAATAAAACTTTTGGTTGTTGCTTTTATATTATCCGCCTGCCAGAACAATGGCCCGGCAACAAATGGCGGAAGCCCCGCCAACATTCCGCAGTTAATTTATACCAAACACGCCCGTTGCCGTATGGAGTGCCGTCATATTAACGAAGCCGAAATAAAGGAGGTACTGGCTGAAAATAATATCAACGGCAGAAAAAGCAACCCTGAAGGTAAACCCTGCCCGGCTTATGCCTATGAAGGTTATTCAAACGAACATCAGCACCTGCGCATTGTAATAGGTAAATGCGATGACCGGGCCTGGAAAGTAATTACCTGTATCGACCTGGGCAATGAATTTGAATGCGATTGCCATTAAATATGTTTTAATCAAATCATCGCATTTCCCCCCGCTATCGCTTGCGATGGAGAGGGTCGACAAGCGAAGCGATGTCGGGGAGAGGCCTGTATTGAGTTGTGCAACA
>PMXD01000151.1 GCA_003165895.1 Bacteroidota bacterium
TGCATTGTTGATTACCGACTACATTTTTCACCAGCAGCAATAAAGCCGCTTTCAATGCGAGCATAAGTCGTCATTTAGCTATCTTCAATGTTCAGTCCAAAACAAACTTTCGCTTGTTTCTTTCCTTAGTGCAAATATAGTGTATTAAATACAAGCCTATTTATTACCTGCCAAAAGAACTGCAAAACACGCACCCAATCCAGAAAGAACTTAGCCTCATTTCCTTTTTGTTTTCTTCTTTGTTACATATTTCTTCTTACCAAAGTCCAGGTCGCGTTCTTCATCATCCTTTGTCATCCAAATAACGGCAAGGAGATAACCCTTATTAACCACAATTAAGGGCAAATTTTTATTAAGCAGTTATCCAAGTGAGATTCTAAAAGAATATACTGAACGAAATGGTTGGTTCACTAAAGAGGTAAAAAAAGAAGTTTCTGTTAACAATGGCAAAAATAAAATGAAAACAGAAGTGCCAACGGCTAATTATCCCTTTGAACTAACGAAAGTGCATAAGTAATATCTGCTATCACACGTGCTTTTGCTTCTGCGTCAAAACGCGCGAAAAAAGAAATATTATGCGGAATGCTTAATAACATCCGATTAAAAATCTCGCGCCAGTATGTTTTATACTGAATTTTAAAGGTGTCATTTGTTTGTTCAATCTGTATTTTTAAATAAAAGCAGAATTCACCAAATAATCTTTTTTCAGTATCATCAAATTTACCAGTTTCTATTACTTCAAGATACGTGCATAAGGTATTAAAACATAAGTTATTTGCCACTTTAAGTGATACTCTATAAATACGTGATGGTCTTTTTTCAACTGCTGTTAAAAATTCTTCACTCCAAACACTATAAGATTTTCCTGCAATTTCAACCTTTGGATTTAAGGTGAAAGTGTTTACTAAATATTCATTCTGTTGTGGATATTCTCTTTCAAAATGAGCTTCAACCAATCCAGATAAGTTTTTATGAAACTGTAAGTCTAAAGTATAAATTACATCATCTGATACGTCTTTTAATGTTTCTCTGATTTCTGGTTTCATAATCTTATTTGTTAGGTGTTTAAATTTTATTTCGTGACAAATATATATCTATAAACGAGATAGATATATGAAGCCCGAAAAGAATAGAAAGCAAGATGTGATTGAGGATTTATTTAAAAAGAAGTGCCACGATAGCTGGTCAAGAAGTAAGCTGATTAATTACCTACAATCATTCTATGGCTATACTTATGAAACCAGCGTAACCTACTACGAAGATATGATGAAGTTCCTGAAAGAAAATGTGCAGGTGGATTATGAAACCGACCTTGCAGAAGCAGTAGAATTTCTTGAACACAACATCAGCATTGAAGAAAATTCGTTTATCCGTTTGCAGTGGAAAAAAGAACTGAACAAGATTAAAGGTCTGCATATACAGAAAGTTCAGGTTGACGGACAAATAAATAATATCCATACAATCAAACTTACACAAGTGTTAACCACACCAACATCAACACCTATTGATGCACCATTTACAACTGAACAGCTTTCAGAACCAAAACCTGAAACAAAGCTGTTGAACGAATACCCACCGATTACACCAGATTACATTGAAGAAGCAACAGAATAATGAACTTGAATTAAAACACACGTCCGTATTAACCTATAATCTTGATGCTTATGAACGCGGGTTTAGATTTATAGTTAACCAAGGTGGTTCAAGAAGTTCCAAAACCTATTCCATTTGTCAACTGCTGGTGTATTTGGCTATCAATAAGAAGTTGACCATATCTATTGTTAGAAAGTCATTACCCAGCCTTAAAAACTCTGTATTGAAGGATTTACTGGAAATCCTGAAAGAAAACAAGATATACAACGAAAACAACCACAACAAAACCGAAAACATTTATTCATTCGGAAATGGCAGTGTAATTGAATTCTTTAGTGTTGATGATGAACAAAAGATAAGAGGTCGTAAACGTGACATACTTTATTGCAATGAAGCAAACGAATTAGACTTTCCAGAATTCAACCAGCTTATGTTAAGAACATCTGGTGCTGTATTTCTGGATTATAACCCGTCCGACACTGAACACTGGATTTATGATGTTGTTCTTGCTGATGAAAAATCCATTCTGGTTAAATCAACTTATAAAGACAATCCATTCTTATCAAAAGACCAGATTGAATACATTGAAAACCTGATTAATGTTGATGTTCAATTTTACCGCGTTTATGCTTTAGGTGAACGTCCCGTTTCACAAACCAGAATTTACACCCACTTTAAAAAGTATGTTGATGAACCAGCTTCAACAAATGTTGTATTTGGTTGTGATTTTGGGTTTAACCACCCGTCTGTGTTTATTAAGGTAATTGAAGCTGGTGGAAAGTATTATGTGCAAGAACAGGTTTATGAAAGCAAGCTAACAACAGCAGACTTGATTATAAAGCTGAATTCCTTGATTCCAGACCAATACAGGGACAAACCAATATACTGTGACTATGCACGTCCAGAATCAATTGAAGAACTTAAAAGGGCTGGATTTAATGCTATACCAGCAGACAAGGCTGTTAAAGCTGGAATTGATTATGTAAAATCAAAAGAAGTGTTTATTCACCTTGATTCGGTTAACCTTTGGAAAGAAGTAAACTTGTATTCTTGGAAATCAAAAGGAAACATCATTACTGATGAACCTATCAAGTTAAATGATGATGGTCTTGATGCATTGCGATATGCACTTTATTCAAGTAAAAAATCATCTGGTTCTGGTGTTTGGGATTATGAACTGGTGTTTGCCTGAAACAATATTAATACTGTAAAAATAATTCACTAAGAACATATAGAAAGTTATTATTTTTTTACATTAGCGAAAAATATAAACTTATGACAGCAGATGAACTGAAAGGGCAGCTTAATTTGGGTGCAAGCTTGTTAATGATGAATAGTGAGTTAAAGGAAATTGCAAAAATGCTTTATCCAAATGAAACAGTTGGCAAAGGTGCAACTGGAAGCATTGACGGGAAAACTGGTTTAATTGTTGCAACTAATAAACGTGTGATTTTTGTAAGTAAAGTTTTGTTCTCTTCTAAAGTGGAGGAATTTAATTACAGTAAAATTTCCACAGTTGAGATTAGTTCCACGCTAATGGCTGAAATGACGATTCTGTTTTCAGGTTCCAGAATAAAGATTCATTCGATGGGTGCATCAAAAGCTAAAGCCCTTGCTGAATATATCAAACATCAAATTAATGCACCATCAGAAGCAACCGTTGCAAACATCATTCAACCAAGTAAATCTGAACCTGATGCTTTTGAGCAAATTGAAAAGCTTGCTAAATTAAAAGACCAAGGAATAATCACAGATGAAGAATTCACTGCTAAAAAGAAGCAGTTATTAGGACTGTGAATAGAAAGGTGAAATAAGTGTGGAAATATCACACCCGAAAACCTCCGAAATTTTAACAATTCAATGACAATTCAAAAACCGTCCATTATATTATTCATTATAGGAAACTGTAATGCAACTGCAACATTACACAAGAATCTTATGCAATAAAAGCACCAAAATAATCTGTGTTTCATTGGTAAAGTCTGGTGTGTGTGGTGAAAATAAAGTTGTGGGAATGATTAGGATATAAGCACTGAACAATGTTATATTTACAGCACGTTCATTGAAATGCTGATACCACATAAACAGTCATTACAGTTCCCACATAGTTCCCAAACTATTTAGAACCGTTAAACACAAATAAAAAGCAAGTGCTGAAAGTGTTGCTGTATAAGGGTTTCAGAGTATCAATAAAGATATTAGTATATCTTTAACACCGTCCCCTGCGGGGACACAAGCAATAATTAATGAGCACGCAATTTTAACATTTGGGTTACACCTAAAAACCGTACAGTCAGTTTATATTCAATATTTTAATTTTGCTTAAGAGCAATATGGGTTTACACTTTTGGGGTGTAAAGGCTGCTATGCTAACCCTCTGGCTCCTCCCGCAAAAACGCGGGATAAACTCTGCGGGAGAACCGCTACCCAGCAATACAAAATACAACCATCGGCGAGAGGGGGTGGCATGTTCAATGGTTTCTCTTTCAGGCGGCTCCTCCGGAGCGCAACAATCCTTCATATTTAATACTACAAACAGTCGGCTCCTCTGGAGCGGTTTTTCGAAACGCTGTTAAGCAAGGATGATTTGCGTTCCGTAGGAACCGCCTGTTTATAGAAATGCGGTATAGGTGATGTTGCGCTCCGGAGGAGCCGCCTTGTAACTATTTTGTGAGAACGATCCAGCCACCTGGCCAAGGGGGGGGTGGTTTCCGCGGAAAGGGGTCTTGAGAGGTTTTGGTATTGATAATCAACTAAGTAATTTTTAAAGTGGAAACCACCCCCCCCTTTCCACTGGCCGCCGGCAGAGCACTTCAGGCGAAAAAATTATCTGCCGGATAACGATAGAATACTGATGCGTGAATAATACAACTTTTTTGTAAAGTTATGTAACGCTACCGGTTCAAAGCCGCCGATCTTTGTATGGGAAAGTTATTCCTCTCAAAACCGGCAGATATGAAAAACAAGTTTTTACAAATTACAGCAGCAGCACTTTTTGCTTTTCCAGGTAACAGTTTTTGCCAGACGGTTGATGCACCCATAGCTTTTGGCAACGAAATATGTTATGTGGGCACGGTACCGGTTACCGGTGCGGAGGTCAGGGTGTGCGCTAAGGCAGATTTTGACGGCGGGATAATCAAACAAAAGGAAGTTGCTACTACAACCATAGTGGAGACAGACCATTGTTTTGCCAACGGAGAATGTTTTTCGGCTTTGGTTGACAATACAAAGTTTCAGGTAAAGGGTTTCAGGCCGATAAGTGCTACGCTGGTTGCCGGGCCTTCGGCGCCGGATGTGGATATGGGTGCAAGAACGATAGTGAACATCGCTATTGGCGGCAAAGGCGATGCAGTAAATGATGACAGCATGTTGCACGAAACGATACAACTGCAGCTGGTGCTTACCGAGCCAATCTCACCGGGGGCTGCTGTTTGCAAGGTTTTGTTGAATCACCAATCGGTGGCGTATGCCATGGTAAAGGGTGATGCAAGCAATGTTGAGGTTACCGATTTTATATGGAGCATGGACAGGAAGAGTTTTATGCTTTCGCTGAAGTTTAATTGTACCATGCGCAGTTTGGGCTTTCCGGCAGATGGAAAGAAAGAGGTGAACCTGAAAGGCCAGATAGTAAGGGTTCAGGTAGTAAGCCCCAATGTTATTGCAGCAAGTAATTGAGGGGTGATGATACCAGCGCATAACCAATGGTTGGTTATACAATGGGTAAATAAAAAGATTTTAAAAGGCAGCGCGTATTAGATTTTGGTATGCACGTTGCTTTATTGATAAATGCTAAATCAGATATTATGAAAACGCTTAGATGGATATTTGCAACGGTGTTGTTGCCAATTTTTAGTGTCAATTTAATGGCTGGCAGCCCTAACTGGGAATTAATAGCCCCAAAACCTGAGGTGCACTTAAAAACGGATGAAACTGCTTCATTTAAACAGGGCAGTTATACATACGGCAACCAGGGCGATGACCGTTGCCGCGAATATAAGCGCAGAGAAATTGCAGGCTTTGTGCTTCTGCCTGTGGGTATAGGGGCTATTATTGGTGGTTCGTTTATGGTTTACAAAGGTGTAAACGATATTCATAATTCCAACGGAACTATTAATGGCAATAATCCTGAAACACCCAGCGTACCAAAGCATGATATAGTGTTGATTTCGGCCGGTGCGGCAGTGGGTATTATTGGATTGGTGCTGGCCCCTGTCGGCTTGTCTATGGGTATCGGGGGTGCAGTAAGGTTCAGAAAATACTGTGGAAAGGCACAAACCTTTTACATAGCGCCAAGTACGGAAGGATTTGGATTGGCTTGCAGGTTTTGAAATTACTGAAACCAGCTACCCTTGGTCCGTGGAAGCGGCTTAATGGAATGTTTAAGCAG
Organism: Bacteroidota bacterium; assembly: GCA_003165895.1. Taxonomy (GTDB): domain Bacteria; phylum Bacteroidota; class Bacteroidia; order Chitinophagales; family LD1; genus Bog-950. Next base: position 5,981 of record PMXD01000151.1, read on the forward strand.
CTTCAATTCGCGGATAAAATTAAAATGAGCGGTGTTTAAAGTAAATAAGGGGATATCATACGAAACTGCTGTTGCTGCAATCAGCATATCAGCAATACCAGGGCGACGAGAGAGTAAATATCTCTCATACATTTCAGAAAACTTTTCAGAAATATCATCATCTAGTGGAATAATCGGGTATCCTTCAAGTTTCGCATTAATAACAGACAAGTCGCGTTTATTAATCGCTTTAAATTGAATTTCTGCCTTTATAATGGGATTGATATAAACGGAATCTAAATCAATACCTTTTACGAAATTAATCACCTCAACATTTTCACGCATCATTTCAAGAAAGGCATCTGTATCGAAAAGAATTATTTTCTCCCCCATGCTTCTTCTCTTAAAGTGGTGGGATCTATATCTGTCCTATCTGCCCATATGCCAATTATATCCCCCAATCTCTTTAATTGTTCCGGGGTTCTTTTGGCTGCTTTTTTAAGAAGCAATTGCCTCTTTCTTGCAGCCTTTTGCCTGTCAGATGATTTTAATGTTCCCATATATCGAAGATAATGATTTCTGATTTTCGATGCAAACCCCTCTAAATCTTACAAATCAACTCCGCCGCCCTTTTTAAATACATCCTCGCCACCCTCTAACTCCCGGGGCGGGAGAACCGCCTCGCAGTAATACAAAATACAACCACCAGCATCGGCAGTTCTTTTTGCTGAGTGGAGGCTCCTCCGTTTCGGAGGCTGGGAGGTTGCGAAGCGCAAAAAGAACGGTGCAGTAAGAATTCCTCTAAATCTTACAAATCAACTCCGCTGCCCTTTTTAATGTTTCTTCCTCTTTTGCGAAGCAGAAACGGATAACGCTGTTATCGGTGTTGTTACGGTAAAAAACGGAGATGGGGATGGCGGCAACGCCCATGTCGCGGGTCATGCGTTTTACAAATTCGAGGTCGCGCTCATCGCTGATTTTGTGATAGGAGGCAAGTTGGAAATAGGTGCCCTCGCAATTAAACAATTTAAAGCGCGATGATTGAATGGCCCGTTGAAAGTAGTCGCGCTTTTGCTGGTAAAAGGCGCTGAGTTCGAGGTATAGGTCAGGAAGCTTTAGTATTTCATTAAAGGCCACCTGGGCAATAGAATTTACGCTGAACACATTAAACTGGTGCACTTTTCTGAACTCGGTAGTCAGGTTTTTTGGGGCGATACAATAGCCTACCTTCCACCCGGTGGTGTGGTAGGTTTTGCCAAATGAGTTGATTACAAAACTTCTTTCGGCCAACTTAGGGAAACGCAGCACACTTTGGTGTTCGATGCCATCGAAAATAATGTGTTCGTATACTTCATCGCTGATAATAACGATATCGGTGCCGCGGGTTATTTTATCAAGCTGCGCCATATCAAATGCGTTCATCACCGTGCCGGTTGGGTTGTGCGGTGTGTTGATGATGATCATTTTGGTGCGCTGGCTAACAAGCTTTTTTACGTTCTGCCAGTTTATTTTGTACTCGGGCGCTTCCAGGTCACAAAACAGGGCTTTGCCGCCGGCCAGTTCAATGGCGGGGGCGTAGCTATCGTAAGCGGGGGCAAAAAGGATAACCTCGTCGTTTTCGCGGATAACAGAGACGATGGCTGTAAATATGGCCTGGGTACCACCGGCGGTAATGGTAATTTCAGTTTCGGGGTCAACAGCGCAACTGTAAAGTTTTTCTATCTTCTCAGCTAATTTTTGGCGCAGGGGCAGGTAACCGGCCATGGGCGCATACTGGTTAAAGTTGCTGCGCATGGCTTTTTCAATTTCAGCCACCAGAACCGGGTGCGGGTTAAAATCGGGAAAGCCTTGTGACAGGTTAATAGCATTATGCTCCTTCGCCAAAGCCGACATGGTGGTGAAGATGGTAGTGCCTACTGTGGGCAGTTTTGAATTTATGGTAGAGGGAAAATTCATAATGCAGCCCCACCCTGCCCTCCCCAAAGGGGAGGGTTCAATACTTCCCTTTTCTGTATGAAAAGGATTTTTTGAATGCGATGGTTCGTTTTTATAACGGTTTAATTAGTTGTTACTGAATCTCTGTTTTATCACTGGTTCAATCCAAAAGAGGAAACTGAAAGTCCTTCTCCTTTGGAGAAGNNGGAGAAGGATTTAGGATGAGGCTTTTATAAATACTGATCCAAATCTGCCACCTTCAAATCAACCGTTATTTGTTTTATTTCCTGTTCCCGGGCTTTTTCGCAAATCAATAATACATCGCCGGTATCAATTATACAGTAATCGCGCAAGCCTTGTAATACCACCAGTTTGTTTTCGGGCACCATAATCATGTTGTTGGCCGAATCGTAAATTTTTACGTTTTTTCCGGCTACGGCGTTGCCTAAGTAATCATGCGCATAGGCCTCGTATAAGGAGCCCCATGAACCTACATCGCTCCAGCCAAACTGAGCCGGAATGGTGTAAACGTTATCTGCTTTTTCCATAACGCCATAATCAATAGATATATTGGTGCATTGTGAATAAGCTTCGCGGATATAGGCTTCTTCACCGGCGGTGTTGTAATAGGTAGCGCCGTTTTTAAATGCATCGCCTACTTCAGGCAGGTATTTACCGATAGCATCAAGAATAGTTTTTGCTTTCCACACAAACATGCCTGAGTTCCATAAAAAATCGCCGCTTTTAAGAAACGTTTGGGCAATTTCGAGCGAGGGCTTTTCGGTAAAAGTCTTTACCTTAAAAAATTCGCTGCCGCTGTTATCCTCATGATATTGTATGTAGCCGTATCCGGTTGATGGCTTGGTGGGTTTCAGGCCAATGGTAACCAGTTTTTCATTGTGGTCTACAAAGTCAATGCATTTGGCAATAACGGTTAAAAAACGGTCTTCCTGCAAAATCAGGTGGTCGGCGGGGGTTATAATAACTGTGGCTTTGGGATTGCGCTGATAAATCTTATCGCAGGCATAGGCAATGCAGGGCGCGGTATTTCGTCTAACGGGCTCTTTTAGTATTTGGTAATCCATTAAATCGGGCAGTTGGTCTTTAACCAAATCTTCGTAGTCATCTGCGGTTACCACATAAAAGTTCTCTTCCGGAACAATTGTGCGGAATCTGTCGTATGTAAGTTGAATGAGCGTTTTTCCGGTACTAAGGATGTCGAGAAACTGTTTCGGATTGCCGGTGCGGCTCATAGGCCAAAAACGGCTGCCAATTCCGCCGGCCATAATAACAACATAAACGTTACTCATTAAATAAAAATTTTGTTAATCGAAAGCGTGCAAAAATACATAAACCTCTCTGGCAAAAAAACTTGTTTGTAAATTCGCCTCCCCTTCGTCAAAAATGTTTATTATATTGACGTGAGTTAAAAGAAAGGATTCGTACAAAATTGCCGTCTAGCTGCGAAAACGGTGTTTTTGCAAAATTGTGTCAACCTCTATCCGCCCCTAAAGCGGTTGACCTTTGAAGTCCGGCAGCGACGTATTTATTTAAAAGAGAAACAAACGCATATAGAGTTAGAGGTTTACGTTTATTCTTTTGTTCATCAAAATGGTTTACCATGGCAGTAGCGCAAATGAGCCTTGAAGAAGGGCTTCAGGAATACTTTGGTTTTAACAAATTCAAAGGCAATCAGGAAAAGATTATTAAGTCGCTTATGGGCGGCAGGGATACGTTTGTTATTATGCCCACCGGGGGCGGAAAGTCGCTTTGTTACCAGTTGCCGGCTATTATGAGTGAGGGTGTGGCCATTATCATTTCGCCGCTTATTGCCCTGATGAAGAACCAGGTAGACCTGGTAAGGAACTACTCATCGCAGGATAATATTGCTCACTTTTTGAACTCGTCTTTAAGCCGCACTGAAAGAAATGTAGTAATTAGAGACATCAAGGGCGGTCAAACCAAGATGTTATATGTAGCGCCCGAAACGCTGACCAAGCAGGAAACGGTTGACTTGTTTAAAGAGATAAAAGTGAGCTTTATTGCGATTGACGAAGCCCACTGTATTTCAGAGTGGGGGCACGATTTCAGGCCCGAATACCGTCGTATACACGAAATTATTAAGGCGCTTGACCAGAAATTTCCGCTGATAGCCCTTACGGCAACGGCAACGCCAAAGGTGCAAAGCGATATTGTTAAAACGCTGGAGCTGGTAAAACCCAACATTTTTATTTCGTCGTTTAACAGGCATAACCTGTATTATGAGATACGGCCTAAGAAGAGCCCTCAGCTGGCCATTAAGAATATGGTGCAGTTTATTAAGCAGCGGCCGGGAAAATCGGGCATTGTTTATGTAATAAACCGCAAAACTGCCGATGATGTATCGCAAATATTGCGGGCTAATGGTATTAAAGCAGGCGCTTACCATGCCGGGCTTGATGGCAAAGTGCGCACCCATACCCAGGATGCCTTTTTGATGGAAGATTTGGATGTAATAGTGGCCACCATAGCCTTTGGAATGGGTATTGACAAGCCGGATATCAGGTTTGTGATACATTATGATATTCCGAAGTCGCTGGAGAATTATTACCAGGAAACAGGCCGGGGCGGACGCGATGGTATGGATGGCGAGTGTGTGGTTTACTTTAGCTACAAGGATATTTCGAAGCTTGAAAAACTGCTACGCGATAAAACGGTAGCTGAACGGGAAAGGAATATACAATTGATTAACGAAACGGTGGCCTACATCGAGTCGGCGGAGTGCAGGAGGAAATTTCTGCTGCATTATTTCGGTGAAGGATTTGACGCCGGTAACTGCGGCAAGATGTGTGATAACTGCCGCCACCCTAAAGAGAAACTGGATGTTACCGACAGCACCAAACTAGCTATAAAAACTATTCAGGCGCTGAAGGAAAATCACGATTTGCCCTATGTGGTAAAAGTGCTTTTGGGCAAAAAAGGAAAAGAGATAACCGACTTTAAGTACGACAAGCTTGAATTTTTTGGCAAGGGCGCCGACCAGGATGAACACTATTGGAATTCGGTAATTCGCAATGGTATGTTAATGGGCTTATTGGATAAAGATATTGAGCAGTACGGCACCTTAAAAATAACCAAAGCGGGCCACGAGTTTTTAAAGAAACCGGTGCCGCTGAAAGTTTCTATTAACCACAATTACGATGACGATGGAACTGATGTGGTAGTTGATGACGGCGCCGGCAGTCGCGGTGCGCTTGACCCTGAAATGCTTGAAATACTGAGAGACCTGCGCCGCCAGGTGGGTAAGCAAAACAACCTGCCGCCGTATGTAATCTTCCAGGATTTTTCGCTGGAGGAGATGGCTACCAAGTACCCTATTAATGCCGATGAACTGATTAACATACAAGGCGTTAGCAAAGGTAAAGCCGACCGTTACGGCAAAAAGTTTACCGACCTGATACGCAAGTATGTTGAGGAAAACGATATTGAACGCCCAACCGATTTTGTGGTCAAAAGCGTAGTGAACAAAAGCGGAGATAAAATACGGATTATACAGGCTATAGACAAGCGGATTTCGATTGACGAGATAGCCAAGATGCTGAACATGAAACGCGGCGTACTGATTAACGAAATTGAAACCATCGTTAACTCGGGCACCAAAGTAAATATTGACTACTATCTGACCGACATACTGGATGAGGACCTGATTGCCGATATTTACGAATACTTCCGCACGGCAGAAACAGACTCGTTAGACGATGCCTTTGAAGAATTTAAAGGCGATGATGTTGAGCCGGAGAATATACACCTGGTAAGGATTAAATTTATGAGTGAGCTGGCGAATTAGGGATTGGNNAGTTAGTATAAAGTATTTAGACTGGAGACGGTTTTGGCTGACAGGAAACCGGCCCGATAAAATAAGGATTTTACAAAGAGATGCAAACCCTATTAACACAGAAGCTACCCGAGATAAAGGGTATTATGCAACAGCATAAAATAAAGCGTGCTTATGCATTTGGGTCTGTGTGTACGGATGCGTTTAATGCGGATAGTGATGTGGATTTTATAGTTAAGTTTGAAGATGGCCTTGAGCCATTAGAATATACAGAGCATTATTTTGGTGCTATACATGCTTTAGAATCTCTATTAAAAAGGAGTGTAGATTTTGTGGCAGAGGAAACTATGCAAAACCCGTATTTTATCAAGGTGGTTAATAAAACAAAGACACTCATTTATGAATGATGAAACGAGAAAAAATCTGAAAGATATTCTCGACAGCATTCATGGAATTGAGCAATATTTGACGGATAAAAGGGACTTTAAGGAGTTTGAGCAAAACCGAATGATGCGCAAGGCTGTTGAGCGCGAACTGGAAATTATAGGAGAGGCTACCAGCAGAATATTGAAAACGAATCCTGCCATAACGATTACCGGTGCCCGTTCAATTGTAGATATGCGGAATAAGGTAATTCATGCTTATGATGCAGTTAATAATACAATTGTTTGGGCTATTGTAAATAACCATTTACCTGTTTTGAAAGTGGAGGTTGAGAAGTTAATGAAGGGTTAAATCATTTCGCTGAAGAGTCTTATTGCAAGCAGGGATGAATTGTTGGAAATTAACTAATGCAGATCAAGCGGGGCACTATAGAGGATATACCTCAAATCTTACCGCTGTGGCGTAAGTTATCAGACACACATTGCGAGATGGAGCCGATGTTTAAGTTAGTGGAAAATGCTGAGGAGAAATTTGCTGCCTATCTCAGTTTAATCTTTACTAAAGAGAACTTCGCAATTTTTGTTGCGGAATCAGATTCAAAAATAATCGGGTATTTAATAGCTAATGTAAGTACAACCCCAGAGGTGTACGTTATAAGGCGCAGGTTATATATACAAGACATGATGGTAAGCCCTGATTACAGGAGGCAGGGAATAGCCGGCAAACTTGTGAACGTGGTGGTAGCTTTTGCAAAAGAGCAGCAAATTGAAAAGATGGATTTGCTGGTGGCTGTAAAAAATGAAGAAGCTAATAAGTTTTGGAAGGCAATGGGTTTTGAACCCGCATTAAATTATATGACACAGTATTTAGTGTGAATGGTTTAACTCGCCAGCTTCAATTCCGACTTTTCACCGGTGGCCTCGTTGAGGTATTTTAGGGTGAGGCCGCTTTGGGCCTTTAATTGTTCATTGGCGTTTAGCAGTTCAATGCCATATATTTCTCCACCAGAAGAAATATCTAAAATAACCGTCTCACTTATTTTTAGCGATTGAACCTGATGTTCAGCTTTATTTCTAAAACTGATATAGGCTATATTATATCTGGGGTCGTGTCTTATTTCCATTGCTAAACTCATTTTTCCTGTCGCATCATATACGATGCTTGAATTAATCCTGATATTTCAAAGATAAGGAAAGTTGTTATTTGGGTTCTACCATCATTTTAGCAAGACGTTTCCCTCCCAGCTCTCCCAAAATCTATTAAATTTGCCCCTCTTTTACTATGCAGGATACTTACGAAATAAAATTACCCCAGTTTGAGGGGCCCTTCGACCTGTTGCTGTTCTTTATTGAGCGCGATGAGCTGGATATTTATGATATTCCTATTTACAAAATAGCGAACGACTTTTTGACCTATATCCACCAGATGGAGTTGCTGAACATTGAGCTGGCCAGCGAGTTTATTTTAGTGGCTGCCACGCTGATGCGCATTAAGGCAAAAATGTTGCTGCCCCGTAAAGAGCTTGACCCAGTTACCGGCGCCGAAATTGACCCGCGCGATGAACTGGTAAGCCGGTTGATTGAATACAAGAAGTTTAAGGAGGCTACGGAGTCGCTGCGCAAACTGGAGGAAGACCGCCAGAGCATTAACAAGCGGGGTAACGCATTAGCTGAGAACCGCGAAATTGCAACCCTGTTTGAAACAGAGTTTGAAATGCAGAGCCTTACCATGTTCCGCATGTTAAAGGCTTTTCAGAATGTGTTAGACAGGCTGGCGCGCGAAAAGCAAAAAGTGGTGCACACTGTTGAGACCCCGGCCTATACTATTTCGGGCGAGAAGATGTTGTTGCTTGAAAAGGTGAAGACCGGTTCAAAAATTCCGTTTGAGGAAGTTTTTGAAGGCGTTGAAAACCGGGTACACGCCATTTTTGTTTTGCTTTCGATGCTTGAACTTGTGCAGGAGCAACAGCTAAGGATTATTATTGGCGAGGGGTATAACAATTTTTGGATAGCCAATGCCGCTGAACCCGAACTGCTACTGAACGGGCAGGAGAATTAAAATACGCTTGTTAGAAACTATTTTGAATTGGTAGCCACAAAGGCACTAAGAACACTAAGTTTTATAAGAGAGGCATTATTAACGCATTGGGCATTCGCCCCTTTGCATTTTCTTAGAAGCTGTTTAAAATTAAAGAAAAGAAATACAGGTTAACACAAAGCACACAAAGTT
>PMXD01000326.1 GCA_003165895.1 Bacteroidota bacterium
CTGCGCTTGATACAACGGGAAATTTAAATGACTATCTGCATGTTTAGCTGAATCATGGCTAAAGCCAAATTCCCTTATGATTCAGCCCCCACTCTAAAGAGTGGGGTTAATAATAACCCCAACTTTTAAGTTGGGGACGTCGAAAACTGCAAAATTGGCTTTAGCCATGAGAGACAACCCAAACCATGCGCGTCATTGCAAGGATCCCGATAGCTATCGGGATTGCGACGCGGCAATCCCGAAGCTACTTACTACTGCGCTTGATACAACGGGAAATTTATTAAATCCCTATGTCCTTCTTGTCCTTCTTGTCCGAAAGTGAGTCACAGAAGGACAATAAGGACAATAAGGACACGCACTTATTTTTTATTTTTTGGGAAGCTTGGATAGCCGTTGGGGTTGAATGGAGCGTGACGCGTTCGCTCAAAATATAAGCTACGTTCCAAGGGAGCATATTGGTCTCCCTGGGATAAATTGGGAAGTAATGTAAAACAGACCAGTTTTTTAGCTAGATTTGGACAATGAATAAAGATGAGTTTTTACAATCATTGCAAAAGCAAGTTTCAGAATATAACAGTATAATCGCCACCGAAAAAGGCGATTGGATTGTTAAGGGGTTTATTGATATTTATAAGAATATATACACCATATCCGTCGATACCAAAGTGGTGTCAAAAGTTATTGAATTACTATTAATTCCTGCGTTTGAAAAATTCGCAAAAGAGAATGATTTGGTCCTTGAAAATCAAAAAAAGCAAAATTTTTATCCTGACTTAACTTTTGTCTCCAACAAGTCAGGTGAAAAATTTGCGGTTGATATAAAAAGCACCGTAAAAGATAGCGAAAACAAAATTAAAAGTATGACTCTTGGAACCTTTCAAGGTTATTTTCGCAATCGCAAGACTAAAGTTGGGGAAAGTATTGCTTATGCCTATGATGATTATTCTTGCCACATAGTTTTAGGTGTTATTTATTCGCAAGTAACGGATAAGCCAAATGAGAAGGATATTTATAAATTAGAGGAAATAGACAAAATTGAATCAGTCATTAAGGATTTCCAATTCTTTGCTCAACCAAAATACAAGATAGCATCTGCAACAAAAGGTAGCGGAAACACAAGAAATATTGGGTCAACGCGTAGTATAGAGGAACTTATTAATGGAACAGGTATATTTTCTAAGTTGGGGGAAGAAGTTTTTGATGATTATTGGATGTACTTTGTTGATGAACAAAGTTCAAAGGAGAAAAGTATTCTGAGGCCTTATACGAACCTTAAAAATTATCTGGAGCATAAGGAAATTGGAATGGATGCATTGCATAAGAATAAGGAAATTATTGAAAAACTAAAGGAAGACGAAGAGCCTGAAAACAATGAATAAAAAGATAGTTGTACCACCAATAAAAAGCCAAGGAATAAAAACTAAGTTGGTTCCTTGGATTATGGAACTTGCTCCCAAAGTTACCGGTAATTGGATTGAGCCATTTTTAGGAACTGGGGTTGTTGCTTTTAATTCGGGTTATAAAAAGGCAATACTGAATGATACAAATCCTCATATAATTAATTTCTACAAAGGTGTTCAGCAAAAAATAATTACTCCGGCCTTGATGAAAGGGTATCTTGAAAAAGAAGGGGAAATTTTAAGTAAAGCTGACAATAACGGTTATGAACATTATTTAAAGGTTAGAGCGCGTTTTAATGGTGGAGAATTTTCGCCTTACGATTTTATATTTCTTTCCAGAGCGGGTTTTAATGGTATGATGAGATTTGGCAGCAAAGGAAACTGGAACATTCCGTTTTGTAAAAAGCCAGGCAGATTTGCACAAGCCTACGTCACCAAAATAACTAATCAGGTTTCGACGGTTTCAAAAATTATTCAGCCCGAGCCTTTATGGTCTTTTTATAATATGTCGTTTAAAGACATTATACCTCTTGCGAAAGAAAATGATATAATTTATTGCGACCCTCCATATTTCGGTAGAAACGTTGACTACTACAACGGTTGGAAAGAGGAAGACGAACAACTCTTATTCAATTTACTGTCTGAAACAAAAGCAAAATTTATTCTTTCTACTTGGCATCATAACGATTGGAGGGAAAACGAAATGATAAATAAGCTTTGGGGCAAGTTTAATATTGTGACTAAAGATCACTTTTACCATAATGGGGGGAGCATTGAAAATAGGCGGACAGTTGTTGAGGCGCTTGTATGCAACTTTGACACAAATGACTTTGGTTCTCACAATCATGGTGTGAAAGAGAAGATAAAAAATTTGCAACTGGACCTTCATCCAGCCAATTTATAAGGCAAAGAAATATCTGTATTTTGTCGACATAGCCCTTTCGCCCGTCTTTGAGCGAATGCGTTCCACTAACTCAAAAACTTTTACAAACCCCTGTGTCCAACCTGTCCTTCTTGTCCTACTGTGACTCACTTTCGGACAAGAAGGACAAGAAGGACAAGAAGGACGCACGCACCTAAATACATTTTTCGTATTCGCCGTAGTTGATGCAGGTAAATAAGTCGGTGTTGTGCAAAAACCGGCGGAAGGTTCTTTCGTGCATGTTATGGTTTTGGGCAATCAACTGGCCGGTTTCGGTGGTAAAGGATTGGGGCAGGGCGTGGTAAACGGATTGTTTAAGCTGGCTGTAGCTGAGCAGCGGGTTTGTGTTATTAAGCACCTCGTGCACCTTAACCGCCGAGTTTTTAAAATACTCTACCAGTTTTATTGCGCCCTGCACGCTGCGGGCGGTAATGCAGTTTACATCATCGTTACCACAGGCATAATCAAGCATTTCAAGTATTAAGGCAAGGCGCGCGGCATAAATTTCGAGCTTGCTGTAAATACCGGCTATGGCGTCGTTATCTTCATCGTTGCAGGCATCGGCGTTTTTATTTTGCCAGGTAATTAACAGGTTTTTGGCCTCGGGGGTTAAATGCATTATCAGCGGTTCGGGGTTCAGCTTGTCGTTTAGCTGCAGCGGTTGTTTCAGCAGGTTTTCAATAATGGTGTTCCAGTCGGTAACAAGGTCCGGGTTTATGTCGCTGTCGTTCCAATATGGTTTTTGCAGGTTATCGGGTATTACAAAAAGTATACGGTCCATAAACCCGTTTTTGCTGCGGCTATCGCGGGCCATGTCTTTCAGCAAAGCGTTTTGTATGGTGCCTGCTACCGAAATAAACGGCCGGGTAATATATGCAGTCTCAGTAGTTTTACGGTCAATGGTAAGGCGCTTACCGCTCCATTGGCTTATCCAAAACTCCATTTCGCTGCCACTATTATAGCGGTTAAAATTTTTAAACCAGCCGGCCAGTTCATCAATATAAACACCAATGCCGCGTTTGTTATACCGGTGCACTTCTATCAGTGCTTCGGGTGTAAAATCCGATACCAGCAACTTATGCCAAACAGGTTTTACCGGTTCTTCATCGTTTTGTTTATCGCGTTCCTTTTTGCTAAGGTTAAAAGCCTGCTCGTACTGCTGCCGTTGTTTTTCGTACTCCAGGTATGTTTTTTCATCATGGTCCATAAGGGGTTGCATGGCAAAACTAAGCGGGTGGCTTTTGTTGGCGCCTGCACGGGCTACAATGGCCAGGTATAACACAGCGGTTTCCTGAAAGGTCTTTTTTACCTCAATCTTAACCGTGTTGCCAATAGCCACCGAGGCTGCGTATAAAATGGATGCCCCGGTAAAATCAACCGGGTAGTTGAGATTTTGATGTGTTGCTTTAATTATATTCCGGATAACGGGTGGAAATACCTCTACCGGAAAATTGTTCTCCTTTGCTTTAGCCCTTTCTTCAAGTTCTTTAGTCAGTTCTTCATCGCGTTTGATGAATTCTTCCGGTGTTACGCTGAAAATCCCTTTTTTACTATCCATGTTTTTTGTGTTTTAATTAAATAATGACACAAAAGACCACAGTGATAAAAGTGAAGAAAAAAATGATTTTAGTGAAGTGGTGAAACCGTTGGTAATGCTGATTTCTGAATTATGATTTATGAATTAAAATCCTGCTTTGCCCGGCCAATGTTGTTGTTCAAATCAGCAATCAGCAATCATAAATCAGCATTATATCAGGTTTGACTTAACGAATATTTATAAAGCGGTGTGCCTTGCAAATTTTTGCGGCCGAGTTTCTGGTTCTTAAAAACTGAAAACAGGTTTTTATAAAAGTTCAGGTATTCGTAAGTTATAACATCATTACGCTGACTGCGCCATACCTGGCCTAAAGCAAAGGCCAGTTTTTTGATATTGCCATTCTTTACAAACAACGGTTGAGTATTAGTTTTACCTGAAACAAAATATCCGGTAACAGCATTAACCGCACTTTCATAATCTGCCGGGGTATTAAATGCCTGCTGCAGTTCATCTAAAAACTTTCTTACAAATGATATGGTATGAGAAGGGGCATCAATAACCGGTATATCCAGCGACTCACCGGCTTTTAGTTTGTGTAGTTGTTGGCGTAAAAAGCCCTTGTAATGTGCATCAGCTATGCCGGTGGCATACGATAGTATATGTGTGTTTAATTGTGAGTCGCTTTGTAAATGGGGATAGTTATTTTTCATTACACTATCGTAACCAAGGGTGTAATAGCGGGCGCCTTTATACAGCTTTTTTATCTTCTCTAAATGCCTGTCTATATTTTCTATTTCGCTGAGGGTATACTCCATAGCCAGCGGGTTTTTATATGCGGTTTTAAAGTAGTGCGTTTTCAGTTTTTCAAAATTACACTGCGGGTGTTCGGCAACGCATTGGTTTAGCAGACTGGTGTTATGCTGTTCGGTTTCGCCGGGCAGGTTTTGGGTATCATAAATCATTTGGGAGGCGTTAATATGTATGGGGAACAGGGGCAAGGTTTTGCGGATATGAAAGAGCTACAAATTAACGAAAAACGGGCCACGTAAACCAGCTTTGGGGCCTTAAAATTATCTGTAATTTTAAAATTATGCGGTGTCCTTTTTGTCCTTATTGTCCGTTTGGACAGCGATACTGTCAAAAAGGACAGAAAGGACAATAAGGACAAGGGGGGGTTCTATGAAAAAGCATTTTGCTTCGCCCGGCTATGTTTGTAGCATCCCGCTACAGTATTACGTATCTTACGGAATCCCGTAGCCTCCTAAATTGGCGACCAATTTATACTACATACCTACAAAGAGGTATTCGCACTCCTTAACACAACTTTGTCAATACTACCGTGTTGGTAAGTTATGAAGGATCGGATAAAAACAATCAAACTGCATATTATCGCTTTGAAGATGATGCTGGCAGGCGCCGCAGGAAAAGAGAAAGCCAGGATTAACGAAGAAATCCTCAACTCCCAATTTGAATTGCAACAACTAATTGATAGGATCGTTATTTTAATAATCCATTGTCTAATTTACCCTTTCAGCCAGCTTTGACAACTTTTTAAAAGTTGTCAAAGCTAAAGCCGCTACGAAGGATCAATCTCAATCCCTGTCCGCAGTATCTCATCAACAAAAGGGTCTTTGTCTGATTTGAATTGCCGGGTATTGTAGGTTTTGGGCTGTATAGAACGAAAAGGCTTTTTAATAAGTGTTTTACCAAACAAGGCTATGTCGTAAAAGCCTGCACCATTAAAGTTATCAGCAACCAAAGCTACATCAATATCACTCCATTTATGCTGTGTATTCTTAGCATACGAGCCAAACAGAACTACCCTTTTCAGGGGTATTCCTGATTCGCTTATTTGTTTGGCAAATAAACGCACTCTTTCTATTGCAGATTTTCGAGTAAGCATTTTCGCAGTTTATCTCAATACATAATATACTGTGGCACATTCGGATGCTCAGGATTCGGCATCACCTTTTGTTTGGCAGGATGCACAACCAGGTCCATTTCCTCCATGGGCACGGCGCCAAGCAGGGCCTCATTGCCAAACACAAATGCACCGGTAAAACAAAACCTGTTGCCAAAATCTATGCGTACAGGCCCTACAAAAGGCAGCTGGTGGATACTGCCATCGGCTATAGTAACCGCACGTTTTTCCAGTTCCTCCAGTTGTAGTTGAATACACATGGTTTCTGTAATGCTCATCATTAATGCACCCGTATCTGCCAAACACTTCACCTCTATGGGTTCAAGCGCAGGTTTGCGCGGGTTGCTCATTTTAATGGTGGTGTACGTCAGTCCCATATTTTCGTTTTTACAAAAATAAGCAAGTAATTTTATACCTGATGGGTTATCAAGAGCTATATCAATGCAGGCCGCCGAATTTCTCAACTGTTCAAAAGTTGTCAAATCTCCCACCCCTCACCCCAATAATTCTCCTATATTTACACCCCGGTAAACAAAAACATGGAAATACTCATCCGCTCCGCACTGATAGTAGATACCGGCTCAGCTTTTAATAATCAGGTTAAAGATATTTTGGTTTCCAACGGGAAAATCAAAAAAATAGGCAGCCGTTTACAAAACACCACCAAAGCCAAAGAAATAAAGGAAGATAACCTCCACGTCTCCATCGGCTGGTTCGACCTTAACACCTTTTTAGGCGACCCGGGGTATGAACAAAAAGAAACCATCGAAACCGGCTGCAAAGCCGCCGCGGCCGGTGGCTTTACCCATATATGCTGCATGCCCAACACGCTGCCCGTTATACAAACCAAGGCACAGGTAGAGTATGTGCTGGGCAAATCGGCCAACCAACTGGTTAGCGTGCACCCCCTGGGCGCCCTTACCCATAACACCGAAGGCGGTGACCTGGCCGACATGTACGACCTGCACATGGCCGGCGCCATAGCCTTTACCGATGGCCTTAAACCCAGCCCACCCGCCGGTGTAGTAGAACGCGCCCTGCTATACGTAAAAGCCTTCGACGGATTAATTATGGTTCACTCTGAAGATAAGAGCGTCTCTAAAAACGGCGCTATGCACGAGGGTGTGGTAAGCACCAAACTTGGCTTACCCGGCGCCCCGGCCCTGGCCGAAGAAATTGCCGTTAACCGCGATTTGTTTGTGTTAGAATATACCGGCTCAAAACTGCACCTGCTAAACGTATCCCTCAAAAAATCGGTTGATTTAATACGGGCGGCCAAAAAGAAAAAATTAAACCTTACCGCCTCGGTAAATGCCTATAACCTGTTGCTGGATAACAGCGCCGTGGGCGATTATAACACCCATTGCAAAGTAAACCCGCATTTGCGCCTGAAAGAAGATATTTCTGCGCTTATAAAAGGCATTAACGACGGTACTATTGATAGCATCTCCTCCGCCCACCAGCCGCAGGATGAAGACTGCAAAAACCTGGAGTTTGAGAAAGCCGACTTTGGTATGATAGGCCTTGAAACCTGCTTTGCCGTAGTAAATACAGCATTAAGGGCAGAAACCAAAATAGGAAAGATAGTTGAGCTGCTGGCACACAACCCCCGCAAAATACTGGGCCTCGAACTACCAAAAATAGAAGTAGGCGCCGATGCAGACTTAACCCTGTTCAACCCCGCAAAAAAATGGGTGTTCGCCGAAAAGGATATTCAGTCAAAATCAAAAAACACCCCTTTTATAGGAACCGAATTTATTGGTAAGGTTACCGGCGTAGTGCATAAGGGTAAAGTGCATTTAAATTAAAACAGATGTCATTGCGAAGCCTTTTCCTTTAAAAAAATAAAAGAGAAAAGGCTGTGGCAATCTTCCGTTGTGTCTTTTGTGTCCCTTTTTCAAAAGCACAGATACAATAGAAAGGCGAAACGTTACGCGGTGGTTGTATTCATGGGTGGCGGTTCTCCCGTTTCGGGAGTAAGAGGGTAAGCGCAGATGTATTTAACTTGATTATGCTCTCTGTAGCAAAATAAAAATATGTCCATATTTGGAATTGATTTCGGCATTGCAATATAAAATGGTAAATCGCATAAATTAAAAGAGGAAATGCCATGAATAAATATTCACTATCCATTAAATACGGCGTTATTGCCGGCATGATTATGATTGTGCTTGTCATGCTCATCTACTTTGCCGGTGTAGCTAAGTTAGCCACCATGCTGCCGATGATAGTATATATCCCGCTTATCTTTTTAATGATATGGGGCGGTATAACGGCCCGCAGGGAACTGGGCAATTATTCGGGTTTCGGCCATGCTTTTTTAACGGTATTTATTATATCTTTTACGGCTACTACTTTGTTTGATAGCTTTAGTTATGTACTATACAAAGTAATTGACCCGCAGATACCGGTAATTATTAAGCAGAAGGTGATTGAAAACACCAGCGACATGATGGAAAAATTTGGCGCCAGCGACGATAAAACCGAAGAAGCGTTAAAAAAGATAAAAGACGAGGACTTTTCGCCCACCGTAAGCCGCGAATTGGAGCGTTTTGGTATGTCGGCCGTTGTTGGTGCAATTTTTTCCGTACTTATTGGTTTATTTGTAAATCGTCCGGACGAAAGGCCGATAATAAAAGCAGAGGAATAAATGCAGATATCGATAGTAGTGCCCTTATTTAATGAAGAAGAAAGTTTGCCCGAACTGGTAACCTGGATTGACAGGGTTATGAAGGCGAACAACTTCTCGTACGAGGTGATTTTAGTGGATGATGGCAGTAAGGACAAAAGCTGGCAGGTGCTGGAAGGGCTATGTGCCCAAAACCCAAACCTGCGTGCAGTTAAGTTTAGAATTAACTACGGCAAAAGCGCTGCATTGAATACCGCATTTCAGCTTGCCAAAGGCGATGTGGTAATAACTATGGATGCCGATTTGCAGGACTCGCCCGATGAGGTGCCGGCCCTGTATAAAATGATTACCGAAGAAGGGTATGATATTGTAAGCGGATGGAAACAAAAACGGTTCGACCCTATAACCAAAACCGTTCCTACCAAACTATATAATGCTGCTGCGCGCACTATGTCGGGCATTTACCTGCACGATTTTAACTGTGGTTTAAAGGCCTATAAAAACGAAGTAGTAAAAAGCGTTGAAGTATACGGCGAAATGCACCGCTACATACCCATACTGGCAAAAAAAGCAGGCTTTGATAAAATAGGAGAGAAGGTAGTGCAACACCAGGCCCGTAAATTCGGGGTAACTAAATTTGGTATGGAGCGGTTTTTATATGGGTTTTTAGACCTTCTTTCGGTATCGTTTATGACCCGTTTTGCGAAACGCCCCATGCACTTATTTGGTGCTTTGGGTGTATTAAGTTTCTTCCTTGGTTTTATTACCGTGGTGTATTTAACCATAGCCAAATTTGCGTTTGAAGTATACCGCATGACCGAGCGGCCTGTTTTTTACCTGGCCTTGTTATCAATAGTGGTAGGGGTGCAGTTATTTGTGGCCGGATTTTTAGGTGAGTTGGTATCGCGTAATGGAAGCAATAGAAATCAGTATGATATTGCAGAAACAAAAAACTTACAAATTGGGAGCAGCACAAAGGTATGAGAATTCAATCCGCAAACTGGTAAATCCATTAGATTTATTAGTGCTTTGGGATGATATTGTGGAGGACAAGGTTGAAGATTTTTGGCCTGATGGATTAGCATTTGAGTATTTAATTTTAAGAAGCTTTGAGATAGAGGGAGCTGAAGTAGCGTGGCCATATATCACTAAAGGGAGGAATTCTAACAATGCAATTGAGCAAACTGATGGCGTGATTTACACCGCTGGAATTAGTTGCATTGTTGAATCTAAGGAAACCAGGAATGCAATAAATTACGAGCCTATAGCTAAATTAAGAAGTAAATTGATGCGTAGGCCATCTTCTGTAATTGGTTCCGTTTTCAGCATCAAAGGATTTACATCAGCTTGCCTTCAGCTTGCTGAATATAATATGCCACAAACGATCCTGATGTGGGAAGGAGAGGAAATAAGAACCGCTATTGAAGACGGTGAGTTTACTCGAAAACTTATCTTGAAATACCGTAATTTTGTTCAACACGGAGTCCAAGACATTAATACTGATTACACAAAACCCTAGTTTATGAAGCAAAAAAGAGTTATTGTAACGGAAGGAGAGAAAGATACACAAATATTGAAAGCAATATTGCCTGATAATGTGATTGAGAATTTGGATTTTATAACATCCAGTGGATATTCATCTGCACTTTCAATTGCACGTACTTTATTAATTAATGGTAATCAAAAGATTGCTCTTGTAATTGATTCAGACGAAATTGAGGAAAGCGCTCTGGCGGATAAGGAAGATTTTATAAATAGTTATATGCAAAAGGTAAGAAGTAGTAATTATAAGATTTTCATGTTCAATCCAAGTATTGAATCTTTTATTACAAATGATAAATCCATTTTACAGGATTTGATGGGCAAAAAATTAACTGAATTGGAATGGTATAAAATAAAAAGCGAACCTAAACATCGTATTTCGTATTCCGATTTGACTCATTCTTTACTTAATAAGAAAAATAAAACTTTGCGAACTAAGCTAATTGCAGAAAAGCCTCTAAAGGAATTAGTTGCATACCTGAAATAATCCGCCACCGTGGGTCGTGAAGTATTAATATGAAAGTAATCATCCTCGGCAGCGCCCACCCATTACGCGGCGGCCTGGCATCATACAACGAACGCCTCGCCCGCGAGTTTGTGCGCCAGGGCCACAGTGTTCAGATATATACTTTCAGCCTGCAATACCCATCTTTCCTTTTCCCCGGCACCTCTCAATACAGCGACCAACCCGCACCTGACGACCTCTACATTCACGTAAAAGTAAATTCGGTTAATCCCTTAAACTGGCTAAAGGTGGGCAGAGAAATTGCCAAACTCAACGCCGATTTAATGATTGTAAAATTCTGGTTGCCGTTTATGGGGCCTTGCCTGGGAACCATTTCGCGGATTGTAAAAGGGAATAAAAAAACAAAGGTAATTTCCATTATAGACAACATCATTCCGCACGAAAAGAGGGTGGGCGATTTTCAACTGGCGCAATACTTTGCCAACTCGGTAGATGGTTTTGTAGCCATGAGCGACTCCGTACTGCACGACCTTGAAAAATTTGATACCACCAAGCCCAAAGTTTTTTCGCCGCACCCGCTCTTCGATAACTTTGGCGAAGCAGTTAAAAAAGCCGAAGCCTACGAAAAGCTGGGCCTCGAACTAAATACCGAATACATCCTCTTCTTCGGCTTCATCCGCGATTACAAGGGCTTGGATTTGATACTAAAAGCTATGGCCGATGACCGGGTGCGAAACCTGAATATAAAACTGATAGTAGCCGGCGAATTCTACACCCAGCCCCAGCCATACCTTGATTTAATAACGGAATTGAATATTGCCGATAAACTAATCATGCGCACCGATTTTATACCGGATGATGAGGTCCGCTACTTCTTCTGCGCGGCAGATATAGTTGTTCAACCCTACAAACACGCCACCCAAAGCGGCGTAACCCAAATTTGCTATCACTTCGACCGCCCCATGTTGGTTACCAACGTAGGCGGCCTGCCCGAAATAGTGCCCAACGGCAAAGTAGGCTATGTAGTAGAACCCGACCCCAAAGCCATTGCCGATGCCCTGGTAGATTTCTACGCCAACCACCGCGAATTCCCAATGCGCGACTACATCAAAACCGAAAAAAAGAAATACGCCTGGAGCGAAATGCTGAGCCGGATATTTGAGATGTATAAGCAGATTTAGTTAGTGAGAAATTGCGGTTAACGGGCACGCTACAAGTGTTGGTAAGACTCCAAAAAAATGCGTCATTGCAAGTAACCACTCTTGGGGCAAGGGAAAAAATCGTGGTGACGCAGAAAAGACCTTCTCAGCCGAGTCTCCCTTCCGAAGGTTGGGGACTCGGCTGGGGGGTAGGCTGCACTAGCAGCCGAGTCCCCCATTCCTCAAAGCAGGAAAGGGGAGACTCGGCTAGGAAGGTCTTCATTTTGAAGTTTTTATAACGGCGTCATTGCAAGCCATGAGCGACTCCGTACTGC
>PMXD01000051.1 GCA_003165895.1 Bacteroidota bacterium
ACCTCCTCACCCGAAAACAACATCCGCCCAAAAAATCCGCGGATAAAAGTTTCATCCTTCTCTTCCGGCGAAAATTGCCTTAACCAATCAATCAGGTTCAGGTCTACGCCTTCAAAAAAGCGGGTATTATCATTGGGTATATTGGCAACGCTGGTGGTTACTCCCCATGTAAAATTGCCTTTGTATTCTTTATCTTCTCCGGCTAAAATTGCAAGGAAGGCCGATACTGCAATGCTATGGCCCAACACCGCAATCTTATCGCCTTTTTTAACGCTGAAATTTACATTCTTAAACAGCACCTCGCCGTTTACTGTTTTCGAGAGGTTTTCTACACTCAAAATCTCGTTACCCGCCTCGCGGTTAACATTATTAAACTGCAACCCCGGGTATTTACGGCTTGAAGGCTTAATATCTTCCAAATTGATTTTATCCAAAGCCTTTTTACGGCTGGTTGCCTGCCTCGATTTACTGGCATTGGCCGAGAACCGGCGAATAAAATCCTGTAACTCCCGTATCCGGTCTTCCGCCTTCTTATTCGAGTCTGCTTTCTGTTTAGCAACCAGTTGCGATGACTGATACCAGAACGAATAGTTACCGCTGTAAATAGTCATTTTGCTGTAATCAATATCAACCACGTTGGTACAAACGGCATCTAAAAAGTGCCTGTCGTGGCTTACCACCAGGATAATGCCCTGATAATCGGCCAGAAAATCCTCCAGCCAGTTAATGGTTTGCACGTCCAAATCGTTGGTAGGCTCATCCAGGAAAAGAATATCCGGATTGCCAAACAGGGCCTGTGCCAATAGCACGCGCACCTTCTGGTTACCATCCAGTTCCTTCATCAGCTTAGTGTGCAGGCTTTCTTTAATGCCCAGGTTGCTTAAAAGCTCTGCGGCCGAGCTTTCGGCATTCCAGCCATCCATTTCGCCAAAGGTGTTCTCCAGTTCGCCTGCGCGCACTCCGTCTTCTTCGCTAAAATCGCTTTTGGCATAAATAGCTTCGCGCTCCTGCATAACCGCCCACAAGGTTTTATGGCCCATCAATACCGTTTGCATAACCGGTATCTGGTCAAATTCAAAGTGGTTTTGTTTCAACACGGCCAAACGCATGCCCTTCGAGAAGGTAACCTGCCCCGTTGTAGGGTCTACATCGCCTTGCAAAATTTTAAGAAAAGTAGATTTCCCAGCCCCGTTGGCGCCAATAATGCCATAGCAATTACCGCTGGTAAATTTTAAATTAACGTCATCAAACAAAATGCGCTTACCGTACCTTAACGATAAATTATTGACTGTAATCATAGGGCTTACTATTACTGCTATTGTAAAAAGAGGTGCGAAAATAAAGTTTTAAGCCCGAAGCACAAGGTTTAAAATAAATGACTCCCCGCATATTTGCCTAAATCATGGCTAAAGCCAAATTCTCTTCTGATTCAGGCCCCACTCTAAAGAGTGGGGTTAATAATAACCCCAACTTTCAAGTTGGGGCCAGCGATAACAGCAAAACTGGCTTTAGCCATGAGGCGGTTTAGCCAGACGGGTCGTCGTTAGGTATATATGCCGGGTGTTTTAGCTGGCAACCTTTCCCCGATTTTAACAATCATAAATTGCGGACTGTGTCAATTGCATCAAATTACTAAATTTACTTCCAATTCATTCAAAACCAGTATTTCAACAAAATTTGTAGTTATGAAAAACTATCTTTTAAAAACCTTAGCATGTTTATTATTTGGCGGAATGTTGTTGTCTGCTACTGCCCGGCAGAGCCAGTCGACCGCACCTAAAGTAACTGATAAACAAATAAAAGACGCCAACGCTAATACTGTAGCTGCACTGGTTAACAGCGTTGACGCAGCCGTAAAGTTAACCGATGACCAAAAAACAAAACTTCAGGCCGCCTTACTGGATGTTATCACCAGGTCAGAAGAAGCCCGCCACGCTATGAAGGATGATTCAAACCTGCAGGCATGGAGAGAGCAAAAAGTTACTGACATAAAAGCGCAGTTAAAGGCAATTCTTACACCTGCCCAATACGATGAGGCCATAAAGAAGGGAAGCAACTAAACTTACCGGAATTGTAACGGGTCTTGTATACAGGCCTTTTCTCCCGTATTCAATAATGTAAAATATCAAAGGCAGACCCACTGGTCTGCCTTTGATATTATTTGGCCAATAATTTTTTGTATTTGAACTTGCGTGGCATATCATCAGATATACCCAGGCGTTGTTTCTTATTCTCTTCGTAATCGCTGAAACTGCCTTCAAACCAATAGATATTTCCTTCACCTTCAAATGCAAGAATGTGGGTGCAAACACGGTCGAGAAACCAGCGGTCGTGGCTGATGATAACCGCACAACCAGCGTAATCTTCCAGCGCTTCTTCCAGCGCACGCATGGTATTTACATCCAAATCGTTCGTAGGCTCATCAAGCAGCAACACATTCGCTTCATCACGCAGGGTAAGTGCAAGGTGCAATCGATTCTTTTCTCCACCCGAAAGTATTTTTATTTTCTTCTGTTGGTCTGCACCGTTAAAGTTAAAACGGCCCACGTAGCCGCGGCTGTTCATTTTAAGCTTACCCAATTCTATCCATTCGCCGCCCCTGCTTATTACTTCCCAAACTGTTTGCTCGGGGTCGATATTGCTGTGGGTTTGATCAACGTATGCAATCTTTACAGTTTCGCCTACTTCAAAGGTTCCCGTAGTAGGTTTTTCTTCACCCATAATCATCCGGAACAAGGTTGTTTTACCAGCGCCGTTAGGCCCTATTATGCCTACTATACCGCCTTGTGGCAAACTGAAATTCAGGTTTTCATATAACAACTTATCGCCAAAGGCTTTTGATACTCCATGCGCTTCAATAACCTTGCTTCCCAAACGCGGGCCCGGTGGAATATAGATTTCCAGTTTCTCCTCCTTGCCCTTGGTTTCCTCGGTCAGCATTTTTTCATAATTCTGAATACGGGCCTTGCTTTTTGCCTGGCGGGCTTTGGCACCCATGCGCACCCATGCTAATTCCCGCTCCAGTAATTTCTGACGTTTACTTTCGCTCTTTTCTTCCTGCGCAAGCTTTATTTGCTTTTGCTCCAGCCATGAAGAGTAATTTCCCTTCCACGGAATACCTTCTCCACGGTCAAGTTCCAGTATCCACCCGGCTACGTTATCCAGGAAATACCTATCGTGCGTAATACAGATGATGGTGCCTTTATACTGTGCCAGGTGATGCTCCAGCCAAAGCACTGATTCGGCATCTAAGTGGTTGGTAGGCTCATCAAGCAACAACACATCAGGCTCCTGTAACAACAGGCGGCAAAGCGCCACCCTTCTCTTCTCACCACCCGAAAGCACTTTAATTTGCGCATCCGGTTCAGGACATTGTAAGGCATCCATCGCGCGGTTTAGCACCTGGTCAATTTCCCATGCATCGGCAGCGTCTATCTGGTCTTGCAACACCCCCTGGCGGGCAAGCAGTTTTTCCATTTGGTCGCCATCCAGGTCAGGGTCGTTAAACTTTTCGCTGATACGGTTAAACTCATCCAGCAGGTCAAAAATTTCTTTCTTGCCTTCGCGGATGATTTCAATTACCGTTTTGTTTTCATCAAGCTTAGGTTCCTGTTCAAGCAGGCCTACCGAGTAGTCTTTGCTTTTTTCAATCTTACCCTGGTAGTTTTCGTCTAAACCCGCAATGATTTTAAGCAGGGTTGATTTACCCGAACCGTTGGCGCCTATGATGCCTATTTTTGCGCCGTAGAAAAAGCTGAGATAAATATTCTTTAAAATAACCTTGCTGGGCGGAATGGTTTTACCAACCCCCTGCATCGAAAAAATCACATTATTATCTGCCATGAATTTGCTTTGAATTGAGGGGGTGAATATACAAGAAAATACCAAGAGAAATTTACCACTAAGGCACTAAGGACACTAAGGAGCACTAAGGAGTTGTTTGAAACGCAGTGTTTGCCAGAACATTACTCCGCCGCCTTAAACATCTCCTCTTTGCTCTTAGGCTTGCGGTCAATCTGCCATTTAAAATCTTTAAGGGTAAAGGCGTCTTTGCCAAGCATTTTCATAGGCGTAAAAACGGCTTCAGGCTTTTTGAGGAAGGCAATTTTTTCAATCTTTTTATCTTTAAAATAAATGGCAATGTTGGTGGAAACCACCTTGTTGGCGCCTATATATTTATTCTTATCGTCCTTGCCAAAATAAAGACTTTCTCCATTGCCTTTTACATCCAGTTTGTATAACTCGTTGTTTTTAAAATATCCGAAAATGTTGGTACCCTTAATCTGGTCGAAATATTTGGGGCCGGAAGGGGAGACAATAAACCCTGATTTATAAATAGAAAAATTATCGGCTTTTTGATTTTTGGTGTGCAGGTAAATGGTATCGCCGCTCATCTGCACATCGCTGGTCCAGATAACCGGTTTGTAATACATTCTGAAAGTTGAATCCTGGAAAGAATAAAAAAGCGAATCGCACACGCCCTGC
The DNA here is from genome assembly GCA_003165895.1 of Bacteroidota bacterium. GTDB lineage: Bacteria > Bacteroidota > Bacteroidia > Chitinophagales > LD1 > Bog-950. Next base: position 4,486 of record PMXD01000051.1, read on the forward strand.
ATATCTTTCATAAACATGCGCACCTTGTGGTAGGCAAAAAAGTTACGCGTAGTATCTGTTTCCGATTTAGTCATTGATTTTAAAGTATCCGATACCAGCAACAGCGAGTCTTTATCCATTTTGTAAATCAACAGGGGCCTTATTGTAGCCATAATATACTGGCGGGCATCAATATATTCTCCATAGTGCCCGTGTATTTCAACCGCCATGCTTGAATCTATCCACTTAAAAGCCCCGATAGCTTTACCAAACCCGCGGAAGCGTTCATAATACAGGCTATCAGCCCACATTCGTTGCGGAGGGTTTACAACCACCGTATTCTTTCCGAAAGAAGAAACATCTTTCTTGCTGTCGTACCAACCATTGTTGCAGTATATGGTGCTGTTTTTATTAAATATTTCGGTGTTGCCGAAGAAGGTGGAAATCTTGGTATCTACATTATATTTCAGCGTATCTGAATTAAGCCTGTAATTGGGGTCCCTTATCTTTACATCTCCCTGAAAGTACGCATCGTGCAACATGTTATAGTAATGCCCCCGCCGGCTGGTAATAATGGTAGAGTCTTTGAGCACCCTGCCGCCGTTCAGATAATACGATACCTTTTCTTTAGTATCGTAAAACAGCTCATCGGTGTAAAGAATCATTTTAGAGTCGGTAAGCTTGGCGTTGCCTTGTAAAAAAGCAAGCTTTTTCTGGCTGTCGTATTTCAGCACATTAGAGTAGGCGTTTACCGTATCCTGGTTAATGTGTACGCGGCCCCAGGCATCGACTGAGTTGGTCTCTTTATCAATGTTAGCGCTATCGCACCACATCAGCACCTGCCCCTGTTTTAATTCAACATTGCCTACCAGTTTGGTAAATTTTTTACTGCCTTCTTCCGTAAAACGCAACATATCTGAACGCAATATTTCCACCTCTTTTTTTCCGCCGGAGCTGGAGGTATCGGTTGGAGACGAAGCAGGTGCCTGGGACGATTGTGCAAAGGATGTAAGGCTGAAAAACATTATTGCAGCCCAAAGCGTAAGGCACCCGCCCCTTCCGTCCCCTTCCCGCGTAAGGCGGGATGAAACAAAAGGGGAAACCAAGGCAGAAAGGCAAACAGCTCCATACCTGGCAATGACCCTATATTGACCTTCTTCGCAGAGTCTCCCCTTTCCGGCTTTGCGGAATGGGGGACTCTGCGCATTAGACGGCCTGCCTGTCAAACCCGTCTCCGCAGGGTCTCCGCTTCGGGACCCTGCGGTTGTGCCTGGATGGCCGCAGGGTCCCGAAGCGGAGACCCTGCGGAGACACCTGGCAAGTACACTGTTTTGCACGTCACTAACAGTTTCATCCTTACCGCAAGGGTGGTTACTCTCAATGACCCTATATTTATTTTTAGAGAGGCAGATTTTGTAAACGTTTGAGGTTTAACGCTAAATAGCAGATTTATTTTCCTGTCTCGTTATCCTTCAGGGCACGGCGTTTTTCAGCTTTTTTGCTGCCTAATACGTTGATGCTGATGTAGCGGTACGGCCTTGCTTTAACGTCCTTCAACAATACATTCAGGTTACCGATTGCCGAATCAACCTTGGCGTATAATTCATCATTCTTAACCACCTTGCCCAAAGTGCCTTTGCCCTCGTTAATACCGGTAAGCATGGTCCTAAGCTGGGTAACGGTTGCGTTCAGGTTTTCAATCGTTGCTTTTAAATCTGCCTGTTTCAGCGAATCGCTGAGGTTATCTACATTGCCCAACAGGTGAGTTATTTTGTCGTTATTCTTTTTCAGATTGTCAGTAAAACTCTGCAGGTTTTCAAGCGTCAGTTTAATGGTATTATTATTCGCAGCCAGAATACCGTTGACGCCGTCAATGGCCTTGTTTACTTTGCCCAGGGTTGTATAAATACTTCTTGGGTCGTTAACATCAAACATCAGCCTGATGCCGCCAACAGCTGAATCCAGTTTAGGCAACATTCTTTTTACATCAATCATGATAGGGTCTATCTGCGAGCCCAATTGCTCAGTAATATCCTTTTTAAACAGGGTGCTGATAGTATCGCCATCGTTCATGTATTCTTTCGAATCGCCAAAAACCAGGCTTACTTTTTTGCTGCCTAAAAAATCGGTAGCTACCAAAAGTGCCACCGTGCTATCGCTGTTAGGCACTTTTACGTTTTTATCCAGGTCCAGCTCTACAACTATTTTACCTGTTTCAGGATTCCGTTGCATGGTTCCTACGCGGCCAACGGGAAATCCGTTCACCTCAATCAGGTTCGATTTGTATAACCCATCAACGCGGTCGTAAACGGCGTAATAAACGTTCTTTCGCACAAATAAATTAGTGCCCTTCAGAAAGTAAAAGCCCAAAATAAAAATGGCAATCGTTACAAACGTAAAAATTCCAACCTTGGCTTGGTTTGTCACTCAGTTAAAGTTTTGCCAAAAATATACTTTTGGAAGATAAATCAAAATAAAAGTAAGTCTTACTGGTTTTGATAAGCCTTCAACTTTTCAGGTCCATACCGTTTTTCATCCTTAAAACCTACAATAAACGCATCTTTATAGCCGGTTTCAACTGCAATTGCCAGTTTTTTCCTCGCTTCGGCGTAAGTTTTAGAATTACCGGCATAATAGCGGATCAAATCTTTATCGGGTATAGTTTCGTTCGAAATCGCACCCAGGGCTTTGGTTACTTTGGTTACTTCGCTGCTTTTCATAGCGCCTTTTAATGCAATCAACTGCACCTTAAATGTCATGACCCCAGCTGCACCTTCATCTTCGGTTTTAGCTACATGCTTTGTAGTTACATCAGCATCGGCAGATTTTTTAACAGGTTTTACTGATGTAGTTGGCTTGTCATCGTTTTTGGTTGTTACCGGTACCCTGGCAGCAGGTTTTGTTTCGGTTATCTCAGGTTTTGGGGCCGGTTTTTTAACCGGTTCCGGTTTAGCCTCAATGACCGCCCCGCCCGAATTACCGGCCTCCACTTTTTTACCCTCGGCGGCCGGTTTGCTTTCCGCAACTTCACTGCTCTTTACCGGTTCGGGTTTCACTGTATCCGGTTTCTGCTTAGAAGTAGTTTTATCAGGTGCAACCGGCAGGTCATCAGTTGACTTCAAATCAGAACTGCTTACTTCAGTTGTCTTTGGCTCCCCATTGCTAACACTGCTCACCACCTCGTCATTCGCCGGTTTTTTTGTTTCAGTCTTCACCGGTGGGTTTTCAGCCTGTTTAACTGCTACCGGTGCAATGCCCCCACCGCTGGCGTTATCAATAGGTTTACGGATTTTACGGCCGCTTTGCGTAGTAACATAGGCATTATCCTTTTCGGTAGTTACAGGGGCAGATACGGCTGCAGGTTTAACTTCTTTTACCGCCGGTTCAGTAGTTTTAACAGTTTCGGCCACGGGGGCTTGTTTCTTAACTACAGGGGCGGTATCAACGCTGGCAGCGGCTTTCTTTTTGGCTTCTTCGTAGGCAAATTGTTCACCCTCGCTGTTTTCCATCTCAAACTTATAATCCTTAAAAGCTTTAAACAATGAAGCAGCTATCATCTCCTGTCCTTTTTCAGAAGCAAGGAATTTTTCTTCAGTAGGATTTGAAATAAAACCGATTTCAGAAAGTACGCTCGGCATGGCGGTTTTATATAATACATAAAAGCCCGCCTGTTTAACTCCCAGGCTCTTTCTTTTAGCACCCCCTTCGTACTGCCCTTCAATTTTTGAGGCCATATCAATACTCTGGTCTAAAAAAGCATTTTGCTTCATGCTCATCATAATATGGCCTTCCGGGCTGTTGGGGTCAAATTCGTAGTTCTTATCACGGTCGTCCTCCAATAAAATAACTGAGTTTTCGCGTTTGGCAACTTCGAGGTTGGCTTCTGTACGATGCAAACCAAGCACATAAGTGCTTGTACCATAAGCAGTCGGGGTGGGGGTCGAATTGCAATGGATGGCAATAAAAAGGTCTGCCTTATTTTTATTTGCTATCTCTGCACGCTCGTGCAATTCGATAAATACATCGGTTTTACGGGTATAAATAACGTTAACATCAGGAAAATTAGCATGGATATACTCGCCCAGTTTAAGCGCCACCGCAAGTGCCACATCTTTTTCGTTGGTTTTGCCGGGGCCAATGGCGCCGGGGTCTTTACCCCCGTGGCCCGCATCAATAACAACAGTTTTAATGGCAAAGCCGTTACCGGCGCCGGCCGAAACGCATACTAAGGTGAACAGTAAGAACAATAAGCGTTTAAATCTCACGTTCTGGATTTTTTAATTTTGACGCGGGTTAGGTCAGTTTTCGGCTTTAATAAAGCCGGTTTTTATTTTTTTAATTTCCTTTGCTTGAATTTTTCGAACTTAACATACTTGCAAACTTACTTCAGAAAACTTCCTCTTACGCTGTATCTGACTATAACGTTTGTGGGGGTGTCGGTATTTCTGAAATCAAGCCCGCACATTTATCTTCAGGCTTACGAAAGCAATAATAGAATTTTTTCAGATAGCCTGAAAGAAAAGCCCCTCCAGGCCAGCCCCGATACGGGATTAGTTTTACACACAGATACAACAGTGAAGTCAAATATAGATTCATTACATGCAAAAGGTTCGGGACTGGTAATGGCGCACGACACAGTGCATAAAAAAGACAGCGTCCAGTTAGCAGATGACGGCGATATTAAAGACATTATCAATTACAAAGCAACCGACTCGATAGTATATAACATGGAAACCCGGCAGATGCTGTTGTATAACACCGCCGACGTTAAATACCAAAAGATAAAGCTGGATGCCAACCTGGTTAATTTTGACTGGACCACCTTCACTCTTAGCGCCAAAGGAACGCCCGACAGCGTGGGCAAAGCCTCGGGGAACCCGGTTTTTGCGGAGGATGGCAAGGAGTTTAAGGCCGACTCGATGAAATATAACTTTAAAACCACCCGGGGGCTTGTTTACCACGTGGTTACGAAAGAAGGAGAGGCTTATATCCATAGCGAGGCGGTGAAAAAAAATGTGGATGAATCGTGGTTCGGGAAAGAGTCTGAGTATACCACATGCGACCTTGACCAGCCGCACTTTTACTTTAAGGCCAAAAAAGTAAAGATTATACCCGAAAAGGTAATGGTAAGCGGGCCGGCGAATTTGTGGATTGGCGATGTGCCTACACCGCTTTACGTGCCTTTTGGCATTTTTCCGGTAAAACAAGGGCAGCGCTCGGGTATAGTTTTGCCGGAATACGGGCAGGATGCAGTGCTTGGTTTTTTTCTGCGCAACGGAGGGTATTACTGGAGCGTGAACGACTACCTGAGTGCAAAACTGACCGGGCAGATATCAACTAATGGTACTTGGGGCCTTACCTTAGCCACCCAATATGCGCTGAGATACCGGTTTAACGGTACCTTCAGCTTTTCAGTTATACGCACCCGGCCCGATGACCCTGACCTGCCCGGGTCTAAATCAAGCAACGCTTACAGCTTTTCATGGAGCCATACTGAGGACCCACGGTCTATGCCCAATTCTACCTTTGGGGCCAGTGTGCAAATGCAATCGGCCGATTACTACCAGGCAACCCGCGTAACCGATTCGCGTTTATTGAATACTTCTTTCAACTCTTCCATTAATTTTTCGCATGCATTTGTTGGCTCGCCTTTCAGCATCACCGTTACCGCACGGCACGACCAAAACCTGCTGAACAGAACTATAGACTTTAGTGTACCAACAGTGCGCCTTTCTATGTCGCACGTTACGCCGTTTAAGAGTAAAATACAGAGCGAGAAGCCCAAGTGGTACGAGAATATAGGTATTGCTTATTCGTTCGAAATCCAGAACCGGTTAAGTACTTATGATTCTATTCTTTTTCAGCAGAGTTCGCTGAATAAAATGACCTTTGCTGCCGACCAGAACATCAGCATAGATGCCCCTTTTAAGGTTTTCAAATACTTTACACTTACCCCGCAGTTTCAATACCAGGAGCGCACCTATTTTAAAGGCACCAGCGAAAGCTGGGACCCCGATACCGTATACGTAGTAGATGGTAATACACGCCATATGGATACCCTTAACGGGCGCATAAAATCAGATACTGTTTGGCGGATTAACTCAGCGCATGATTTTAGTGCATCGCTTACTTTTGGCACCAAGGTTACCGGCATTTATAAATTTAAAGGCAAGTACCTGAAAGCCATTAAACACGTATTTACACCCAGCATATCTGCTAATTATCACCCCGATTTCGGAACCGATTTCTGGGGGTATTATAAAAATGTGCAAAGCAGCCCAACCGGTTCCATAAGCAGGTATTCTGTGTTTGACCCCAGCGCGCTTTACGGGGTACCCACGCCCGGTAAAGAAGGGGCCATGCTGTGGAACCTGGGGAATAATTTTGAAATGAAAACATATTCGAAAAAAGATTCAGTTAACCATGAACAAAAAATAGGCTTGTTAGACCAGGTAAACCTATCGGGCGGATACAATTTTGCTGCCGACTCGCTGCGCCTGCTACCGTTTAATTTATCCGTAGTAGCCAGTAAGTTGTTTAACCTGATAAACATCAACTTCAATGCGGTATTCGACCCGTATGCCACAGATTCTTTTAATAACGATATCAATGTTTTTGAATGGCAGAAGACGCATAGGCTTGTGCGCTTTGCAACTGCTAACGCGGGGCTGAGCTTCTCGCTGCATTCAAAACCGAAACCTACTTTACCGANNAGACCAGGCCCCTCCAAAAATTATAGGCGATTATGTTTCATACTCGCCCGACCAGATATATAATTTTGATATCCCCTGGAACCTGAGTGTGGGTTATAACTTTAACGTAACCCATGGAACATATCTGAACCCCGATACAATTGTAACCGTACAGTCAATAAACCTGAAGCTTGATTTTAATTTAACCGCCCACTGGAAAGTAGCGCTAAGCACCGGTTTTGATATTGTGCACCGGCAGATAACCCTTACCAACCTCACCGTAATCCGCGACCTGCATTGCTGGGAACTTACCTTTAACTGGACGCCTGCCCTGCCAACTTTCAACAGCCAGCAGTTTAGTATTATCCTGCAACCAAAATCGCCAACGCTGAAAGATTTAAAAGCGCAGAAGAAAAATTCGTTGCAACCCTTGTAAGGGGTGTTCAGGTGCGCAGGTG
>PMXD01000345.1:0-14781 GCA_003165895.1 Bacteroidota bacterium
GGGAGACTCGGCTGGGAAGGAAAAAATAAAAGAACGCTATCAAACATCCAACTCACTAAACTTCCTTTTCCCTTTTCCAAAGTACTGCACTAAAAGGTTTATTTCCGAAAGATGAAGCGAAGAAGGATGGGGTATTGCCTGCCTCTTCTTAATCAGTTGGGGCAAAGACATATAAAACGAATAATGCGCTTTAAGGATAGCTCCAAAATCTTTCAGGTTCTTATTTTTCACAACACTATAAATGGCCGCAATTCCGTCTAAAATCATTCTGAAAGGCATTTTCCACATCAATGCAGCAAGCGGCAGGTTCTTAAACATCATCATCAGGTTATTGCGGAAGTTCAGGTAGGTTTTGCGCGCATTTCCCTGTGGCAAACTGCCCCCGCCCACATGATAAATTATCGAGGCCGGAGCACAAATAATTTTGTATCCCATATTTTTTATCCTCCAGCACATATCAATCTCTTCCTGGTGGGCAAAAAAATCCTCATCCAGTCCCCCGGCTTTCCAGTAAATATCAGACCTTATAAACAAACAGGCACCAGTGGCCCAGAAAATTTCTTTTACGTCATCATACTGCCCCTCGTCTTTCTCAACTGTATCAAAAAGCCTCCCCCGGCAAAAAGGGTAGCCAAACCTGTCCACATAACCTCCTGATGCTCCGGCATATTCAAAAAATTCGCGATCATTATAGGCCCTTAGTTTCGGTTGAGCTGCCGCAATTTTATCATCACTTTCCATCATGTCAATAACGGTTTCAACCCAATTGGGCGTCACCTCAACATCCTGGTTCAGCAATACGTAATATTGCGCCGTTACATTTTTAAGTGCATCATTATAGCCACCTGCGTAACCGCCATTTCGCTGGTTTTGAATAATAGAAATCTGCGGATAATTTTTTCTTACAAATTCAACCGAGCCATCGCTTGAAATGTTATCAGCAACAATAATTTCACACAAATCTGTGGAAGTATATTTTACCACCGATGGCAAAAACTGTTCAAGAAATTTAATGCCGTTCCAGCTTAAAATAACTACCGCAACTTTCTTGCCCGTGCTCATCCCCTTTTTAAAGTTTATATGCCTGTTTGTATGATTCAAACATAAGCAAAACATGGGTTAGTAAAACGGATATTAACCTTGTGGCTGCAAACTATTGCCTTGTTTAACGTCAATTAAATATATTTGACCGAACCCTTTAATACCCTTAATGAACTTTTTCTTTACAAATCCTTATAGAACGTTCTTTATCCTGTGGGCGGCGGCTTGCATTATTATACTTCCCATCATGAGCCGTCAGGCTGGTATTACTGAAGATGAGTTACAGCACATGGACCATGGCAAAACCATACTGGCCTGGTACGAAGGGAAAAACGATACGGCCAAAATGTCGCCGTTTAACGATGCTGGTGTTTGGAAGGCTGACCCCGCAGTGGAAGGTGTTGGGAGCAAAACAGCCATTAATATTTACGGCGGCCTTTTCGATTCTTTTTCAGCCCTGGTATACCAAACCGTAACACACAACTTTTTTGATGAATTTGAATCAAAACACATTATGTCTGCCCTCTTTGGGGCCATGCTGCTGATTTTTACCGGGCTCATCTGTCAACGGATTACCGGTAGCTGGGGGGTAGCAATGCTGGGTATTACTATTGCCACTTTTACGCCCCGCCTTATCGGAAACTCATTAAGCAACCCTAAGGATATACCGCAGGCCGCTATGTTTGCATTTAGCTTGTTGCAAATAATAAGCCTTTTAAAAGAACTGCCGGAAGCAAGTATTAAAAGGTGGTTCCTGGTGGGGCTAAGTTTCAGTCTTACACTGGCTATACGTATTCCTACAGTAGTACTCATTTTTTACTTTATTGCCGTAAGCTCCGTGTATTTGGGGGCCTTGTTTGCTTTGGGCGATATTGCCTATGAAAAGGCCGTGGCTACTTTTGGTAAAGTAATGCTTGTTTCTGTGCTGGGTTACCTGGGTTGTTCCTTGTTCTGGCCATGGGCCCTGCAGAATCCTATTTCTAATCCCATTCATGCTCTCCAGGTGTTTAAAAACTTTAACTCGTTTGATTGCTATGAGGTTTTTGAAGGGCGCTGGTTACACCAAAACGAATTACCCTGGTATTTTGTCCCCAAATGGCTGTATATTACTTTACCGGTAACGGTAGTGCTTGGAGTAATTTTATTTTTTGTGCAACTGCCCAGGTTTCTGCAAAAAGGGGGACTTAACCTGCTGATATATCTTTTGCTTATAGGGGCTACTGTAGCTCCTTTGCTGGTCATCATCATCGAAAAATCAAACATCTATAACTCCTGCAGACATGTGATGTTTGTAATACCACCTATCATTGTTATTGCTACCTTGGGCTGGAGCGAACTTTTCAGGCAGGTAAAAAACCTAACCCAGCGGCGCATGGCATATGTAGCCTTTATATGCCTTATTGCCGAACCTATGTGTTTTATTGCTGAAAACAATCCGGTTCAGGCCATGTATTTTTCTCCGTTGATTGGAGGTGAAAAAGGCGCCTTCAAAAATTACGAAATGGATTATTGGGGCTACTCACTAAGGCCTGCTATCGAATGGTTAGATCATACTGATTCTATCCATGTTCCCGGTAAAAAACTGAGGGTAAGGATGTACTACGGCGAGCAACTGAAGCTTACCTATTACGTTGAGAAAAGCAAAAATCTGGCCTATGCCTTATGCCTTGAAAACTCTACTGATTGGGATTATGAACTGATGCTACCTTGTGAAGCCAAGCGCGACCCACAGATTTTATTCACATGGCCACCTGCGGGCACCGTGTATGAAGTAAAGGCTGATGGGGTGCCATTATGTGCCGTAGTCAAAAATCCGAGGACAGCCCCACCTTCTTCCGCTAATTCAGCACCACTGATAACACCCGGTGTACCTGTAGATTCTGGAGGCTACAATCTTGGTTTGGGCATAAATGCTTACAATAGCAAGAACTACAATATGGCCATCGTTTATTTCAAAAAAGCTTTGGCCTTTAAACCCGATAATACCCTTGCACTTAATAACCTGGTAGCCACTTTCAATAACCTTAAAATGTTTGATGATGCCGTTTACTACGGTAAAAAAGGCCTTGCCCTTAACCCGAATTACGAACTGCTTAAAAACAACATGGCCGCGTCTTTAAATGCAATCAAAGAGTTGGTTCCCACCGAAGCCTATTATCAGGAATTGAGTTACAACTATTTTGTGCAGGGAGAATATTTGAAAACCATCGAATCAAGCAAAAAGGCACTGGCCCTTAACCCTAACAGCGGTGCTGCCTGGAATAACATCTGCTCAGCTTACAATGCGCTGCACCAATATCAAAAAGCCATAGATGCCTGTGACAGAGGATTGAAAATTGATGCCAAAAGCGATTTACTAAAAAATAACCGAACCGAAGCAGCCAGACAGTTAGGGCAGCACTAGGGAAGCATCAAAGCGTTGACTACTTAACGAAAAGCGCAAAACCTTTCAGGTCTTAGCCTGGCAATTGGCAATGCACAGACCTGAAAGGTTTAATCCCTCTTTTGTTGGCTAAGTCAATGACAATGGGGTAAGCACATTTACAAGCGCTCAATACTCTCTTTCAAACCCAAGGGTACAATTCCCAACTTTTCAAGGTCAGCGCCGGTATCGGCTGCCCTAAGCTGTTTTAATCCCAGCAGATTCTCTTTTGAAACCGGGAAAGGAAGGTGTAAAAATGTTATTACCCCGATAATCAAACTAACAATCCAATAAGGCACCGGTATAAACAAGGGATTTTTACCTGCTTTGTCAGCAATTGCCAGCGAAAGTTCCCGCAAGGTATAAACCTGGTTACAGGCCAGGGTAAATTTGCCAGTGCGCTTTTCGGCTATAGAACCGGCAATTACCTTTACCACATCGCCAATATAAACAGGCTGTATGGGTTGCTTCCCTCCTGCTACTAAAACAGCAAACGGCATTTTTTTGAACGAATCATAAATGCGCTTAAACAAGCCATCATTACCTATTACCAGGCCAAGTTTAAGTATCAAACACTTGCTGCTATCCAGCCTCTGTTCAAGTTTGTATTTATGCTTGCCATACTCCGATAACGCATTTTCATGCGCCGACATAGAGGATAAAAAAATAAACTGTATACCGCTGTTGATACATTGATTGTAAAGGCGTAAGGTACTTGGAATATTGATGTATGACGCGCTGTTGGTTGTATTAAAAGGCACAAATGCGGTGTGCACAAGCGCATCAACACCCTTCAGGTCAAGAACCTTTTCAGGCCAGCTCAAATCAAAGCGCTGGTAATACGCTCCGTTTTCCAGCCTTTCCGGTTTTTTACGCTGAAGCAATAGTACCTCATGCCCCAACGAGAGCAGGTATTTAACCAATTCGCTACCAATAAAACCATTTGAGCCGGTAATGGCTATGAGCATACGCGTAATCTGTTTTGTTGCAAGTGTACTATTTACCAATGTGTTTGGCGTCCCCGCCAACCACATAATTTCCCTCAGAAGCTGTTTAAAATTAAAGAAAAGAAATACAGATTAACACAAAGCACACAAAGGTCAATACAAACCTGCCTGCCGGTAGGCAGGGAACACCAAAAAATATACTCTTTGTGGCCTTTGTNNGTACTGTGGTGGCTGCTGTTAACGGCATATCCACCGCAGAGGTAACTATAATCCCCGTGGTGGTAAATGACTGCTCGAAAGACAACACAAAAAAAATTATTTCCGGGCTTAATTGCGTACCCTTAAACTTACCCATTAACCTGGGCATAGGTGGCGCGGTGCAAACCGGCATTAAATACGCCTTTGATAATGGTTTTGATTATGCGGTACAAATTGATGGCGATGGCCAGCACCCCCCACAACGCATCCCTGAATTAATGCGCGAACTACAAAAGAACAATTGGGACGTGGTTATCGGTTCCCGCTTTATCAACAACGAAGGGTTTCAATCAACCATTATGCGCCGCACAGGCATCCGGTATTTTCAGTTTTTACTAAAGCTGTTAACCGGTGAAACAGTAACTGACCCTACCAGTGGCATGCGAATGATGAACCGCAGGGCCATGGAACTGCTTTACGAATATTACCCGGATGAATACCCTGAACCGGAGGCGCTTATCATATATCACCGGAGCGGTTTAAAATTTGGCGAAACTCCGGTGCATATGATTGAGCGCCAGGGTGGGGTATCTTCCATACAGGGGCTTGGCACTATCTATTATATGTTTAAAGTTACTATAGCAATTATATTCACCTATTTAAGAAAATAAACATGGGCCGTATACAGTTTATATCCATTGCCGTTAGCCTTCTTTTTCTGGGCTATGTATTAGGACAAATAAAAAAAGGCAGGCTACGTGAGGAATATGCCTTTATCTGGATTGTTTCAACCTTTGCCCTCATCCTGTTTTCGTTGTGGCGCAATGGTTTTGAAGTGCTGGCGCAGGCATTCGGGGTTATTGCACCACCCAACCTGATATTTACAGCTGCCATTTTCGCCATACTTGTTTATTTGCTGCATTTATCGCTCAGCGCTTCAAAAATGCATGCTCAAAATAAAACGCTTGCCCAGGAAATTGCCCTGTTAAAAGAGAAATTAGATAAGCTGGATTCGAAATAAAAGAATAATGGACGAGCTTACACTCAGCAGGCAGGAAATGATTGTTTATTGTAAATACCTGACGGGCAAAAGCGCCGATAACCAAAGTTTATCACTTTTTGAAAGGGCCATTCAGCACGAGGAAACAATTTTAAATGATGCTGAAATAAAGCTGCTTCAGTTTATCATCAGCAATACCTGGTGCATAGGGTTTATAGATTCTGCCCTGGGTTTATTTAATCCCAAACACCGGTTGCGTAAAAGAATGATAATAGCATTTGCCATACTGGAAACAAGTCCGCTGTACTTCGATTTTTTCAAACCCAAAACATTTTCACGCTTTCATTTATTAACGCTTATGGCTAAAGGTGTGCAGGNNCTTTGCGTTAAAAATTGTATTTAGTTGTTTTAAATAGCTTCTTAGTGGCGATAGTTGATTACATAGTAATTGGTTCGGGTTGCACCGGCGCAATGGCAGCACAAACGCTGGTAGAAAAAGGTGTGCAGGTGCTGATGCTTGACGGTGGCGTTACCGACACTGCCTATGATGGACTGATACCTGATAAAGACTACCTCAGTATTAAGCAACAGGAAGCAGACCAATACGAATATTTTATTGGCAAAAATTTCGAAGGCATTCCCTTTGGCAAAGTAAAAACAGGCGAGCACCTGACCCCTCCGCGTAAATTTATGGTGCGCAAGGTGCTGGATTGGATGCCTCTTTTATCCGACACCTTTTTTCCGCTTGAATCACTCTCCCTGGGCGGTTTGGGTAACGGATGGGGCCTTGGTTGCTGCATGTTCTCTGAGTGGGAATTAAAGGCGGCTGGCCTTGATGCTGCAAAGATGAAAGCTGCATATGAAACAGTAGGCAAAAGAATTGGCATTAGCGGTGATAAAGACGACACCTCCAAATATACTTCTGGTGGCCTGTCGCAATTAATGCCTTCTGTTCAAATGGATTCAACCGGTTCTAATCTGTACCAAAATTACCAACGAAAAAAGAGCTCCCTCAATAAAGATGGCTTCTTTATGGGCAGGCCATCATTGGCATTGCTCACAGAAAATAAAAGCAACCGGAAAGCCTATCAATACAAAGACCTTGATTTTTACTGTGACCAGGACAAAAGCGCCTATCGGCCTGCTTTTACTGTGGAAGAATTAAAACAAAAAAATAACTTCAGTTACCAGGGTGGCCTGCTGGTATATAAATTTGAAGAGGGCCCCGATTCAATCAAAGTTGAATGTCGTTCGCTTATTAATAACGAACCTGTATTTTACGAATGTCGCAAATTGGTAATTGCTGCCAGTTGCCTCAGCACCGCACGCATAGTGTTGCGTTNNTTCATATAACGCGTACGGTAACCAGTTGCCCATTATATCGAACCCATACAGCTATTTACCCGCCCTGCAACCTTATCTTTTAGGCAGGGATAGCGATAAGCACAAAGTTGGTTTTGCCCAGCTTTCTTTATTCTACGACCCCGGATTCAATAATACCAATATAGCCATGAGCTCCATTTACAGCTACCGCTCATTAATGGCTTTCCATATCCTGAAGGAAACCCCTATGAGCACTAAACATGGTTTTGAGTTTTTGCAATACATGATGCCCGCTTTTACTATTGCCGGCCTGTTCCATCCCGAACAAGGCGGCAGCACCAAATTTCTGCAACTGAAAAAAGATGCCGCACAGGTAACCGGCGATGCCCTAAGTGTAAACTATCAGCTTACCGAAAAAGAAAGCCATAAAGTAGCCCATAACGAACAAAAATTTACCCAGGCACTAAGAAGACTCAATTGCTTTGTTTTAAAGAAAATGAACCCCGGCCATGGCTCAGGCATACACTATGCAGGCACCCTGCCGTTCTCTGATAAAAACGAAAAATTTAAACTTTTGCCCAATGGAAAACTGGGGCAAAGCAACAATGTATTTGTAGCAGATGGCTCAGGCTTTACATACCTGCCGGCAAAGGGCCTTACGTTTTCGTTAATGGCAAATGCACATAATGTGGCGCTAAATGCGTTGGAAGGTTAAAAGGCAAACAGGTATTTGTATTGCCGTTTATACAATGTGTGCTAAATCTTCATAACTCCTTTCATTTCAGTCGTTTTAGTATCTATTTTTATTGCAGCTATTATGGTTCGTTTCAATTTATTTTCTATAACCCGGCGCAGGTTTATTGTACTGGTGTCAACGGCTGTTTTATTCGGCTGTGGCATTTGGTTATTAAACCATATGCCTTCTTTAAGGGGGTACTGGAACCAGTATTACACAGAGGTAGAAATGGGCAAATTCTTCTGCGAGAAAACGGTGATGGACCATTTTGTGAGGCAGCCCATTAATACATTTAGCAATTTCATTTACTGGCTTACTGCCATCGTTGTGTTAAACCGGGGCTGGAAAGACCGCACAAAAAAAACACGCTACAATATAATTTCAGCCAATCCATTTTATAGCTTCCTGCTGGGTGGCATTATGCTGTACATATTTTGTGCCAGCGTGTTCTTTCACTCCTCGTTGATACACGTGGCCAGCGAGCTTGATTTTTCGGCGGTTTATTCGCTTTCGCTTTTCCCTTTCATGTATTTTACCCACCGGCTGGTGTTGTTAAGGTTGGGCATACCCTCTAACCAAAAGCATCGGCAAAGCACCCGGGCAGTAATCGTAATATTTACGGCAGATTATTTTCTGCTCACTTTTGGTTTGCCCAACGTAAACCGGAACTACGTAGTGCTGGGCATTATCATTGCCGTTATAATATTTGCCACTATAGTTGAAAGATACGACCGGGGAAAAACCAATCACTACTACCTTATAACCTGTATGCTCTCCATCTTGTTTGCAGCCATGTGGTTTGGCTTTGATGTGCACAAAATAATGTGCGACCCTGACAGTATCATTCAGCCGCACTCGCTATGGCATATTTTCAGTGGTATAGCTGCGTTTTACTTTTACATGTATATCCGCAGTGAGCATAATAAGATTTAAAGTGATTTGCGACTGTTCATGAGGTGATGAAATTACAGCGTCGCGGCCATCCTCAAGTCCAAATACTTTATACTAACTACTTAATACGGGTATTCTAAAATCTGAGGTGCTTTACCGTAAGCCCGTTATTCTTCAACTGCTTTAATGAGTCAATCCCAATCTTTAAATGTAACTCAACAAAGTTTTTAGTTACCGAGCCATCGCTTACCTCGGTTTTTACCCCTTCAGGTACCATCGGTTGGTCTGATACCAACAGCAGTGCCCCGGCTGGTATTTCATTTTTAAAGGCAGTAATAAAAATGGTAGCTGTTTCCATATCTATAGCCATTGCCCTTATTTGGCGCAGGTATTCTTTAAAGCTATCATCCCATTCCCAGACGCGGCGGTTAGTAGTGTAAACGGTACCGGTCCAGTAATCCTGCCCGTAATCGCGTATGGTAGTTGAAATTGCTTTTTGCAATGCAAATGCAGGTAACGCGGGTACTTCTTTCGGGAAATAATCATCTGAAGNNCCCCCACATTTACCTAATAGCAAAACAGCCTCCGGACCGATAGCCGAAAGAAGGTCAATCATGGTTGCGGCATTGGGGCTACCCATACCAAAGTTAATGATGGTAATACCCTCCGCTGAGGCATTCATCATCGGCTTGTCCTCCCCAAGTATTGGCACCTTATGCCATTCAGCGAACATCTTTACATAATTATCAAAGTTGGTAAGCAATATATAAGGCGTAAAGTCTTTCAACTCGCGGCCTGTGTACCGGGGTAACCAGTTATTTACTATTTCTTCTTTTGTTTTCATGTTTTGATGTTTAATCTCCAATTGTCAAATCCCAACAGCCAGCCCCTTCTGTCCCCTAAAGGGGNNAGGGGACGGAAGGGGCTGACACACTTGGCAACTGCGATTAAGTAAGCAAATAACGGCCTCCTCTTTTCAAATCCCTTTCTTAATTTTAATCGAATTTACGAAAGATGACGAATGTAGTGTTTAGCAGTTATAATTTTAAAGTTAAGGAACCGGACAACAAAAAAGTCATTTTTGATATTGCCCGAAAAAAGTGGGTGGCGCTTACACCCGAAGAGTGGGTTAGGCAACATATTCTGCACTACCTTATTTACGATAAAAAGTATCCACAAAGCCTGATAGCGGTAGAGCGGGGCATCGAATTAAACGGCCTGCAAAAGCGCTTCGACCTGGTAGTTTTCACCAACACCGGTAAACCCAAAATGATTATTGAGTGCAAGGCACCTGAAGAACCCTTAAACGAAAAAGTGTTTGAACAGATAGCGCGATATAATCTCAGCTTAAAAGTAGACTATCTGTGGGTTACCAACGGCGCGTTAAACTTTGTAAGCCGGCTGACGGGTGGCATACAATTATTGGAGAGCGTACCCGATTGGCCGGATTTCGCCAACCAGATTTGACAACTTTTTAAAAGTTGTCAAATCTCTATACCTCAGGGCAAAAAAAAAGGCTATAGAGCATTACGCCCTATAGCCCGGATTGTCAATTAATAATAGAACTCAATTAAAACTGTTCGCAATAATTGCAACGCACTCGTCAATTTGCTCTTTGGTTATGCAAAGTGGGGGTGCCAATCGGATAATGTAATGGTGTGTGGGCTTTGCAAGCAACCCGCCCTCCATAAACTTCAGGCATAAATTCCAGGCATAAGTTTCATCGTCGGTGTTCAAAACAATGGCATTTAATAAACCCTTGCCACGTATTTCTTTAATAGCCGGATGCTTTATTTTCGAAAGCTCACTTCTTAAATATTTGCCTAAGTAAAAGGCATTATAAACGAGGTTTTCATCCTTAATAACCTCCAGGGCAGCCATTGCTACCTTACAAGCCAGCGGATTTCCACCATAGGTTGAGCCATGCTCACCGGGCTTAATATTCATCATAACCGGGTCATCGCATAATACCGCAGATACCGGAAGTGTTCCTCCGCTCAACGCCTTTCCTAATATCAAAATATCAGGGCGCACTTCTTCCCAGTCGCAGGCCAGCATTTTTCCGGTTCTTCCCAGGCCGGTTTGAACTTCATCGGCAATAAATAACACGTTGGCCTTTTCGCACAAATACTTGGCTTTAGCCAGGTAATTTTCCTGTGGCACTACCACGCCAGCTTCACCTTGTATTGGTTCAACCAAAAATCCTGCAACATCTTTATCTTCCAAAGCAGTAGCCAGTGCACTCAAATCGTTATAAGGAATTACCACAAAATTAGGCACCAGCGGCCCGAAACCTCCAAAGCTGGAGGGGTCTGTAGAGGCTGAAATGGCCAAAATGGTCCTTCCATGAAAATTTCCTTCCGGAACAATAATCTTGGCCTTGTTGTCTTCTATGCCTTTAACCTCATAAGCCCAGCGGCGGGCAAGTTTAATGGCGGTTTCAACAGCCTCAACCCCGGTATTCATAGGCAATACCTTGTCGTAACCGAAAAGTTCGGTGATATACTTCTCATACTCGCCTAATACGTTGTTATGAAAAGCACGCGAGGTTAAGGTAAGCTTTTCAGCCTGCTTTTTCATCACATCCACTATTAATTGATGGCAATGTCCTTGATTTACAGCCGAATACGCCGAAAGGAAGTCGTAATAACGCTTACCTTCTATGTCCCAGAGATAAACACCTCTGCCCCGCTCCATAACTACGGGTAGCGGGTGATAATTATGGGCGCCATAGCGCTCTTCCAGCTCTATTAAGTACTCTGCTCTTGATACCGTGGTTTCTGCGGTCATTTGGGGTGAATTTTGGGTTTAAAAATAGGCAAAGTTTATTACATAGGCTTTGGGTTGCGTTGTTTTGCATGATAGATGTCTCATAGTTGCAAGTGGTTGCAGAAAAAAACTTTTTTGAAAATAAAGTTCCCGATATATACTAAGATTGTTAAGGATTCGTTTCAGGGGAGATTTGTTAAAACGATTGTATTAATGGTATCTTTTACCATCCATAACTATGAGGTTACTCATTTCAGACTGTTGAAATTATGTATCTTTGTTACAAATAATTGACCATGGATTTACAAGAGCGTAAAATTCATTTTATACAGGATTTTTTGAGGTTGAATGATGAAGAAGTAATAAACGTGCTCGAAAACACCCTCAAATCTGAAAAAAGCAGGATGCTTTCACGTCGCGTTAAACCTTATACCATTGATGAGTTTAATGAAAAAATTGACCGTTCAGAAGAAGATGCAAAAAACAACCGGGTACGAACTATTGATGAATTGAAAGAGGAAATGAAATCATGGCGGTAACTATCGTTTGGACGGACGAAGCCACCGAAGACTTACGGAATATATACGATTACTACAACATAGTAGCCGGCTTTCGTGTTGCAGAAAATATGGTGATAGATATTGTTGAATCCAGTTTTCAGCTAAAAACCCAGCCCTACGGCGGACAGAAAGAACCATTGCTTAAATCGCGAGAATTAGAATACAGATACATCGTAGCAGGAAATTATAAACTTATTTACCAGATTGACAAAACAAACGTTTATATAGCTTCAGTATTTGATTGCAGGCAAAACCCTGAAAAAATACAGAATATATAGTTTTTATGCTTACCAGACAAACTGTAGCCCAACATTTAGGGGATTATCTTAACCATCGCATTAATCTTGCGGTATTGGTTGGTTGGGCAGAAAATGCAATTGTGCAAGGAGAATTAGAAGATGGCTACGAAAAATTAATTATGCAGGCATTAGAGCGAATAGCCGCTGCCGATGTAAAAGAGTTTGGATTACTTTGGGAGGATTGCCTTTCTTATATTTAGCCTTCCACTTACACAACTTACTCCATAAGGAGGGTCGTTACCCGTACATGTATAACCTTCGCTTTGGTACAAATTAATTGAATCGTTGACCATACGCTGAACAACAGATGCCCTACCTGTGATATACACGCTTACTGTGGTTGTATCCTTCACACATTGATAATAATAAGCGGGAAATCCGCAGCATGACCGTTCAACACAGCCCGGTGTAGAGATCAGTGACTATTTCGGACCATACTCCCTCACCTATTTCGGACTAAGCTCCCACAGTTATTTCGGACCATACTCCCACACCTTCTGAAAATTTTATTTCGGAGCATATTCCCACACCTGTTTCGGAGTATACTCCCACACCCTTAAAAACGGGGATTTCGGAGCATACTCCCACACTTTGGGGCTTGGATTTGATGCAAATGCTGTTCGCTTTGATGTAAAAATCAAAACGACATGGCAGGAAAAACCAAGAATATGCATCAGGTCAAACAAATTATTGAACTGCATTTTAAAGGCAAGGGAATCCGCGAGACGGAACGAATGACGGGGATAACAAGCAAAACTATCCGGAGCTACCTGCTGCGGATAAAAGCCCTGGATGTTCCTCCGGAGGTCTTGCTCACGATGAACGAAGAGCAGTTAAGGGAAATGCTTTACCGGGATGAATCACCGGCATTACAAATTGACGGGCGCTTCAAAATCATAGAACCGCAATTAGAATATTATACCGCCGAATTACGCAGGCGTGGCGTAACCCGGCAATTACTTTGGGAAGAATACCGCAAGGACAATCCTGATGGCTACAGGTACACGCAGTTCTGCGAATACATTCGCCGGTACCGGCAAAGAAACGATGCAGTGATGCACTTCACTCATAAACCCGGTGAACAAATGCAGGTGGATTTTGCCGGTGATAAACTGCATTACATTGACCGGGAAACCGGTGAAGTCATTCCTTGTGAAGTACTCGTCTGTGTACTTCCGTACAGCAACTACACTTATGCGATTGCATTGCGCTCCCAGAAACAGGACGAATTTGTCGGCGGCATCTGTCGGGCGCTCGAATACATCGGCGGAGTTCCTGAGAGTATCAAATGCGATAATCTTCGATCAGCAGTTATCACAAGCAGCCGGTATGAGCCACACTTTACCGATGCCATGGATTATCTGGCCGCTCATTACGGAACAACCGCTATTACAGCCCGGGTACGCAAACCCCGCGATAAATCCAATGTAGAGAAAGGCGTTGATCTGACCTATAAGCGCGTCTATGCCCCTTTACGCGATATTACCTTCTATAGCCTGGAAGAACTCAATGCTTCTATCCGCAAGCAGTTACAGGATCACAATAACCGTTCGTTCCAGAGAAAGGATTTTAGCCGCAGTCAACTTTTTGAAGAAGAAAAGCCCTTGCTTAAAGAACTACCCAATACCCGGTATGAGATGAAAAAAGTAACCTGGGGTAAAGTGCAGAAGAACTACCATGTAATTGTTGGGGAAGATTACCATCAGTACAGTGTCCCGTTTACGCTCATAGGCAAAAGACTTAAAATCGTTTACACCGCAGATATGGTTGAGGTATATGATGAACACACCAGAGTAGCCTTGCATAACCGGAGCCGCAAGAATCATGGCTATACTACCACAGCAGAACACATGCCACCCCATCACCGGCACGAAGCCGCCCGTAAAGGCTGGAATGCTGAATATTTTGAAACACAGGCCGGAACTATAGGAGCCTCTACACAAGCCGTGGTAAAAAGGATACTTGCCTCCAAATCTTTCTACGAGCAAACCTATAATAGTTGCCTCGGCGTATTACGGCTTGGGAAACAATACGGGGAGGATCGTTTGGAAGCCGCCTGTACCCGCGCCCTGGCTTCGCCAATTATTAACTACGGTACCATTGCCGGTATCCTCAAAAATAACCTGGATAAACAAAAGACGCTCTTTGATAGCCCTACTTCTGCTATCCCCGAACATACCAACCTCCGGGGGCCTTCTGCTTACCAATAAATCAAAACTATTTTTTAACCATAAAATCCAAACAACATGAACACAAGTATCACACTGCAACAACTCAAAGACCTCAACCTGGCAGGTATGGCCAGGCATTATGAATCGGTTCTGCAACTACCCCTGCATCAACAGCCGGAGCCTCACGCGCTGATTGCCGGCATTACAGACGCGGAAATACAAGCCCGGACTCACTACAAGACCCACCTCTACCTCAAACTCAGTAAACTTCGCTACCAGGCCATGATAGAAGAACTAACCTATGGCAAAGAGCGTAACCTGTCTAAAGAACAGGTATCACAACTAAGAGACTGCTCTTACATTGACCGGGTAGAAAACATCCTCATCAGTGGCTCTACCGGCTCTGGTAATGCAAAGCAAATGA
>PMXD01000345.1:14823-16873 GCA_003165895.1 Bacteroidota bacterium
GATTTTCAAAACACCGGTAGTGTAATTCTGGGTATGAAAAGAAAGCCTCCAAGAATTTTTGCCGGAGCTATTGGAAATACGATAAAGGCCTTCATTGATTTTAGAATAAGTGTTCACAGCCTGGCTCCTGTAACCGCAAACAACTACGAGATATACCTGCATTCGTTCCTTTGCTTTTTATGTGACCGAGGGATAGACACTGTCAGCAAAATTACCCAAGCAGAGATACTACAATTTGCGGGTCAACTCAATCCTGCAAAACCAGCGGCAAGGCATGTGGCCCTTTATATTTTAAAAAACTATGCCAAATACTTATATGAAAAAGGATTAGTAAATGAAAATTACTCCGGGAAAATACCTTTAGATAATTATAAGCAACAGCCCCGGCTGCCTTCTACGTTCTCCAAAGAAGAAATTGAACTGATAGTCAAATCCATCGACAGGGGCAATCCCAAAGGGAAGAGGGACTATGCTATGTTTTTACTCGCCCTTAGGCTTGGATTAAGAAGATCTGATATTGCAAGCCTTGCATTTGAAAATATCTCCTGGCACACTAATGAGTTCGCCTTTGAGCAAAAGAAAACCGGTAAAAGCATTACACTCCCCATACTGCCTGAAGTTGGTAATGCGATAATTGATTATTTAAAATTTGGTAGGCCCGTGTCTGATGAAAGTTGCTGCTTTCTACAAGTAGTTCCGCCCTATAATAAAATAGCCCCGCAGGACATAGCTAACTCTCTTCGGCTTTATCTTAAGCGAGCGGGAATTGATTTGCGCAACAGAAAGCACGGGCCTCATGCTCTCAGGCACAGTTTTGCCTCGAGTCTTTTAAATGAGGCCACTCCCTTACCTGTAATATCGGAAGCCCTTGGCCACACTACCAGCGCATCCACGATGTTTTATCTGCGTATTGATGTATCCTCATTAAAGCAATGTGCCCTTGACGTTCCTCAGATTCCATTTTCTTTTTATAAACAGAAAGGAGGGTATCATGAGTAGATATTTTTATAGCATTTACGGTCCTACGATCAACGACTTCCTTTTTCTTAAAAGGAACCTTGGATTTAAATACCAGACAGGAGAATATGAATTGGGAAAGCTGGATAAAATAGCCTGCCAAAGGGATGAGGGCACCATCGGTATAACCAAAGACTTTGCAGATGCGGTATGCAGCAAACAGCCAAATGAATCCGAGAAAAGCCAAAACAACAGAATACAGATAGTAAGGCAGTTTGCATTTTATTTAAATGACACTGGTTATCCTTCCTGTATTCCCAATCTCCCACGCTTCAAAAGCGCCTATACGCCTTACATTTTTACCAAAGAAGAAATTACAAGATTTTTTAGCGTATGTGATCAAATAAAATGCTCCAAGCGAAACCCAAAAACGGGAATGTTCTTCATCCCTATCCTCTTTAGGCTGCTATACGCAACAGGAATAAGAGTAGGGGAAGCCATTAGTCTTTCTGTGAGGGATGTAGATGTTGAAAACAAGTATTTAAAAGTGCGGGACAGCAAAAATGGGAAAGAGCGAATCATACCTTTTTCCGAGTCCTTGTCAATTGCTTTAAAAGACTATTTGCAATACCGAAGTCAAAGACCAGTACTTAATGGAATAGATCATTTGTTTGTACTTCCGGCAGGCAGCATCTCGACATCTGGTCTTCCATACAAATGGTTTAGAAGAATATTATTTATGGCAGGTATCTCTCATGCCGGTAGAGGGGCTGGTCCGCGGTTGCATGACCTGAGACATACTTTTTCTGTTCATTCACTTGTGGCCATGTCAGAAAAGGGAGTCGACTTATATTATTCGCTTCCTATACTCTCGACGTATCTGGGGCATCAATCACTTGCGGCTACCAACCAATACGTTCGTCTGACATCAGAAATGTATCCCTCTCTTATCGAAAGCGTCAATAAAGTGTGTCCGCAAATTTTTCCCGATCACAATAAAATAAACTGCTATGAATCCGACTGATTTTTCTAAAGCCCTTACTGATTTTTTATCCAAATATCTTCCCGGTGAGCGAGGAATGTGCACCAACAC
>PMXD01000132.1 GCA_003165895.1 Bacteroidota bacterium
TTTGGGTTTTTAGAGGTGCCCTAAAGTGAAGCGAAAATAGAATTTCAAATTACATTTTTGAATTTCAGGGGCATATCAGATTAAGGTTTCGCCTCTCTTAAAACCCGGAAGGGGTGAGGGAAACCCCTTCCGGGTGGGATCCCCAAAGGTCTGAAGCCTATAAACCCAACAAATCTTTCATATCGAATACGCCTTTTTTGCCCGCCAGCCAGCGGGCTGCCAGCACTGCGCCTTCGGCAAAACCTTTTCTGCTTTTGGCTTCGTGTTTTATTTCGATAAAGTCAACGTCGCTTTCGTACTTTACAATATGGGTGCCCGGTACTTGTGGCTCGCGCTTTGCAACTATTAACAAGGGCGATGAGGTGTTGGAACTTAAAGTATGATGTTGGGTGCCTTTTAAACCATCGGTAAGTTGCCAGTTTTGCTTGCGGCTAAGGTCTTTTAAAATTACTTCAGCTGTTTTTACCGCCGTGCCGCTGGGGGCGTCTAATTTTTCGGTGTGGTGTATTTCTTCCATGGTTACCTCGTACTGAGGTTGGGTGTTCATTAGCTGTGCCAGCTTTTGGTTAACGGCCCAAAAAATATTTACGCCAATGCTGAAGTTGGGAGAGAAGAATAGCGTCCCTTTTTTATCGGCACAAACTGCTTTTACTTCATCCAGCTTATCAAGCCAGGCAGTAGTGCCCACTACAACTGGTATACCGGCTTCAAAACATTTGTAAATATTTGGAACCGCCGATTGTGGGGTTGTAAATTCAATGGCAACATCGGCTTTTTTCAGATTCGCAGTAGTTAACTCATCGATATTGGCATCTGTAATTTTTAAAACAATCTCATCGGCGTGGCCCTGATCAATAATAAATTGCTCTATGGTTTTCCCCATTTTCCCGTAGCCTATTAATGCAAATTTCATGTGCTGGTTTTTGGTGCCAAAGTAAGTATAAATTGTGTTCAGGTGTTTAAGTGTTCAGGTGTTCAAGTGTTCAGGTATTAATGTTTTTGGGCTAAATTTGTATCAGAATAAGAAAATTATTTAGGACAAAAATAATCTGAGTGGCTAAGGTTGATAAATTTGAGGATTTAGATTGTTGGAAAGCGGGAAGAGAATTAGTCAATATTGTATTTGATTTTTGCGAGAAGCCATCTCTTTCAAAAGATTTTGATACTAAATCCCAGATTAAAAGGGCGGCAGTGTCTACTATGAATAATGTTGCAGAAGGTTTTGGAAGATTCAGTGCTACTGAGTTTGTAAGATTTCTAAATATCGCTCAATCCTCGGCACTGGAAGTCCGAAGTATGAGTTATATACTTCTTGATAGAAAATACATAACGCAACAGGAGTTTGATATGTTATATAAACAAAGCAATACAGTAATTAACCTGAACAATGGTTTTATCAGGTATTTAATAACCAAAGATAAGACTAAAACCAAAATATAAAATTGGATATTCTAAGGCAGTCTATTTTGAACACCTGAACACCTGCGCACCCTTCAGTAATACATAATTGCTGTATGCCCGTCTTTCAACAGCTGCAAAATATAGCCCTTATATCCACGGGCGTGCAGGTCGTTCATAAAACAATTTATAGGACAAACGCCAGCCTGCGTTAAGATGTTATAGCTGCTTTGCCAGTCGAGCCTTTGTTGGGTGCGCTTATCAATGCAATATTCCCTGGTTGAGTCGGTAAGTAATCCATCTGCTCCCACATCATGAATAATGATGGAGTCATTTTCGAGTCTGAGAATGGTATCAGTAAGGTTAGATGAAAAAGGATAATGGTAAATGGTGAGGTAGAATTTGGTGTTACCTACTTTGAAAGGCAAAAATGAGTTAATGTTTTTTTTATCAGGCTGGCGGATGTTGATATGGGTTAGTGCCTCTTTCAGCAATTTTACATTGGTATGGCAGGTGTCGGCCAGGCAGGCATCAGACGGTTTAAAAATTAATACACCGTCAACATAATCAACTTGTAAATCAAGCGGGGTTATGCTTTGGGCCAAAGCAATAGAAGCATGAAAAAAGCAATATATAATAACCGTCAGCCTCAAGGTACAGGGTTTAATGGCTAAACATAGTGTTTATTCCCTGATAGCAACTCCAACGTTTCTATCTCTCCGTTTTTAGTCTCTTTGGGCAATCCGCCGGGTAAGTTTTTGTTCCGCTGTTTTTAATCAGGATATGAATTAATAGAGATTACTTTAAACCAGGTAGCTTTTAGCATCTTTTTTATTTGCTGTTTGATGGCCCGGCCGTTAAATTTAATTTAGCTGAGTGTTTAAACAGAGCCTATTTGCCCATGCGCCGGAAACTGGGTAACTTTGGCAGTATCTGAAAGCCCGGGATACAAAAATCCTGTTACCTTTCGTTTTTAACTATAAATTTATTTTATGCCGCACTATTGTATAAGAGGGGAAATTCCGCATAAACGACATACGCAGTTCAGGAAACCGGATGGGGAGTTATACAGCGAACAGTTGGTTTCTACCGAAGGCTTTTCGAATGTTTATTCTACTATTTACCATTGCCATCCCCCAACAGTAGTTACTAAAATTGACGACGCTATTGATACAACGCCCAAAGTTGCATTTGCGAAAAACATGCAACACCGTTGTTACAAAGGGTTTAAAGTTGCCCCTGAAAAGGATTTTATCAAATCGCGGAAAGCGGTGCTTATCAATAATGATGTTCACATTGTTTTAGCTGCTCCTCAAAACTCTACCAAAGATTATTTTTATAAGAACTCTGACGCTGACGAGGTAATTTTTGTGCATGAAGGTACCGGCACCCTTAAAAGCATTTTTGGGGAACTTAAATTTTCTTACGGTGATTATATTGTAATCCCACGCGGCACTATTTACCAGGTTGATTTTGACACGGAACAAAACCGCTTGTTTATAGTTGAATCTTTTTCCCCCATTGTTTATCCTAAAAGATACCGGAACGATTTCGGGCAATTGCTTGAAAACTCACCTTTCTGCGAGCGCGATATAAGGCAGCCTGATAACTTTAAAACAATTGATGAAAAAGGCGACTTTTTAGTTTACATAAAAAAGCAGGGCCTTCTGTATCCCTATCATTACATGTATCATCCTTTTGATGCCATTGGATGGGATGGTAATCATTATCCTTACATCTTCTCCATACACGATTTTGAACCTATAACCGGCCGTGTGCATCAACCGCCTCCGGTACATCAGACTTTCGAGGCGCACAACTTTGTTATCTGCTCGTTTGTGCCACGTAAATACGATTATCACCCGCTTGCTATACCCGCCCCTTACAACCATAGTAATGTTGACAGTGATGAAGTGCTGTATTATGTAGATGGTGATTTTATGAGCAGGAAGAGTGTTGAGCGGGGTATGATTACCCTGCATCCAATAGGAATACCACATGGGCCGCATCCCGGAACTGTTCAAAAAAGTATAGGGAAAGAGGAAACAAAAGAACTTGCGGTAATGGTAGATACTTTCAAACCTCTTTCCTTAACTGAAGATGCTATGAGTATTGAAATGCCGGAGTATTACAGGTCATGGGTGGAGTGAGGAATGTGTTCAGGTGCGCAGGTGTTCAAGTGTTCAGGTATTGAAGGTGTATTGAGTGCTAAATGTTAGCTGGTTAAGTTAATTTTGTAAACATAAAATATTCGTCTTGGCTAAAGTTGACAAATTTGAAGATTTAGATTGCTGGAAGGCAGGAAGGGAACTGGTGAATATGGTATTTGATTTGTGCGAAAAAGCTTCATTAGCAAAAGACTTTGATACTAAGTCGCAAATTAAAAGGGCGGCAGTTTCGACAATGAACAATGTAGCTGAAGGGTTTGGAAGATATAGTGCTATTGAATTTGTAAGGTTTTTGAACATTGCACAATCTTCGGCGCTGGAGGTTAGAAGTATGAGTTATATATTGTTAGACAGGAAATACATTACTCAGCAGGAATTTGATAGCTTATATAAACAAAGTAATACAGTTGCTAATTTGAACAATGGCTTTATCCGGTATTTGGTAAACAAGGGTAAATCAAAAGATAAAACCGGTGTCTAAGCTCAAATATTATATGGGAGGTTAATTATGAAGAAAAATAAAAACTTAATGCGCCTTGATCAGTTCATCGATAAAGAAATCGGCTTAAAGGGGAGCAAAAAGAGGGATAAGTTTGAAAAGGATTACAACACTTTCAAACTTATCCTAAATATTGATAAAATGAGAAATGGTAATTTTTTTAATGGATACGATAAATCTGAAACCAAAGGATAAAATTTAACCCTTTAACCCCCAAAACCCTTACACCAAATACCTGAACACCTGAACACAATAAAACACTCCATCATGGAAACAACATTAGAAAAACCGAAAGCCGCTATGGCAGAAGATTTCCTCCCCCTCAACGGAACTGACCACATAGAGTTCTATTGCGGTAATGCTAAACAGAGCGCTTATTACTATCAACATGCCTGGGGCTATGAATTGGTTGCCTATTCAGGTCCGGAGACCGGTGTTCGGGAACGGGCAAGTTATGTATTGCAACAAGGTAAGATACGCCTGGTACTTAGCTCTGCCATGCACCCTGAGCACGAAATTTCAAAACACGTTTTACAACATGGCGATGGAGTGAAGGTATTGGCTTTATGGGTAGATGATGCGAGGAAAAGCTATGAAGAAACAACTAAACGTGGCGCTCATGGAATAATGGAGCCTACTGTTTACAAAGATGAGGATGGAGAAGTAGTAGTTTCAGCAATTAAAACCTACGGTGAAACCATTCACAAATTTGTTGAAAGAAGAAATTATAAGGGAGTTTTTATGCCCGGCTACAAGGCAAAGAAATCCGGCGTTGAGTCAAAATCAGTGGGTATAAAGCATGTAGACCATTGCGTGGGTAATGTGGAACTCGGTAAAATGAACGAATGGGTTAAATTTTACGAGGATGTAATGGGCTTTAAATTGCTGCTTACTTTTGATGACGAAGATATCTCTACTGAATATTCTGCTTTAATGAGCAAGGTTGTAAGCAATGGTTCAGGTTATGTAAAGTTTCCTATTAATGAACCTGCTGCAGGAAAAAAGAAATCTCAGATAGAAGAATACATTGAATTCTACCATGGCCCGGGCTGCCAGCA
>PMXD01000263.1 GCA_003165895.1 Bacteroidota bacterium
CGGGGACGCCACAGGTGTTCGGAAGAAACTTAGGTGTGCCTTTACGGCCAAAGTCCGGACCCCTTCCGTCCCCGAAACGGGGAAACCAAGGCAGAAAGGCAGACCCAAAAGGCGAAGCGGTTCTCCCGCTTCGGGAGTTAGAGGGTTTGCGTAGATGCATTTTGAATCTTCCGAACACCTATGGCGTCCCCGCCAACCGGTTTTTGGTAGGGTAAGACACCTGCCAAAACTCTTTGCGCCTTCTTTTTGTTATCTAAAACCAAAATAATCTCAATAAAGATGCGTCTACAATCCCAGATGTCAAGTCTTCGTTTAAATTTGCCTTATTATGTTTAATCAGAGTTTTAATCCCCGGAGCGTTAGTTTCAACATTATTTTCATTAATATTTTGTTTTTCCTGGTGCATGACATCATAGGTGGTGACAGAAATCCGGAGCTAAAACATTTAATGGAGAATTACTGTGCCCTTCACTATCCCGGAAGCAGCCTTTTTATGCCTTTGCAGTTTGTAACCTATATGTTTATGCATGAGGGGTTCTGGCATATTTTCGGCAATATGTTTGGCTTGTTCATGTTCGGGACTATTCTTGAACGCGTTTGGGGGCCGAAGCGGTTCTTCATTTTTTACTTTGTTACTGGTTTAGGCGCCGCTTTTACTTACGTAGCAGTACAGGCATTTACTGTTTATCATTTAACCGGTTCTATTAACCCACCCCTGGAACTTATCAGCCATAGTTTACAGTTAAGCGAAATATACCTGGAGCCCACATTGGGGGCCTCCGGTGCTATATTCGGCATATTAATTGCATTTGCCATGTTGTTTCCGAATATGGAGCTGATGTTCCTGTTCTTTCCCGTACCCATTAAGGCCAAATACCTGGTTGGTGCGTATTTGATTTATGAAATATGGGGTGCACATGCCAACAACCCGAACGACCACGTTGCACATTTTGCCCACCTTGGCGGGGCTTTATTCGGTTTTATACTGGTTAAAATATGGAGCCGTAACCGAACTCATCTTTATTAAAATATCTATCAGCTAAAATGCTTACCGGCTCAATTACAGGCGATATTAAATACCAGTTCCGCTATGGCAACATGGTGGTGAAGCTGATATTTGTAAATGTTGCCGTGTTTGTTTTTTTCGGGTTGCTAAACCTGGTTGGGTTTGTTGCTCAAACAAACACCTTTTATTATTTTCTGTTAAACCATTTGCAGGTTACTGCCTCATTGCATACGCTGCTATATCAGCCCTGGTCGGTATTTACTTATATGTTTTTGCATGTGGGCCTTTTGCATATTCTTTTCAATATGCTTTGGCTTTACTGGTTTGGTGAAATATTTGTGCTTTACCTGGGCGATAAAAAAGTGCTGCCGCTTTATATCATCGGAGGCCTGGGCGGGGCGCTGCTTTACATACTTGCCTACAACCTGTTGCCGGTTTTTAAGCCTATACTGGAAGGCTCCTACATGCTGGGCGCTTCGGCCAGTATCCTGGCTATTGTTTTTGCCGCGGCTACGCTTAACCCCGACCATGAAATTTCGCTTATTCTTATTGGCCCTGTTAAGATTAAATATATAGCGCTGTTTTCTTTGTTGCTGGATGTTATCAATATTCCTAATGGTAATGCAGGCGGGTACATAGCCCATGTGGGCGGGGCGCTTACCGGCTATTTATATATAACCAGTCTGCGCGGAGGCTTTGACCCGGTAGGCAGTTTTGTAAAACTTTTTAAGCGCAAACCGGCGGTTAAAGTAAGCTATAAAAGCACCGATGCCCGGCCGGGCAATACAACTGCACGCAGTAAAGGTGAGCAGGAAAAGGTAGATGAGATATTAGATAAAATTGCCCGCTCGGGTTACGATAGTTTGAGTAAAGAAGAAAGGGATTTTTTGTTTAATTATTCAAAGAAATAAATACAGGCCTCTCCCGGTCGGCACTTCGTGCGACCACCCTCTCCATCGCAAGCGATAGAGAGGGAAGATGTGTCCGGTTCCTGCCTTTGCCCTCTCTATTCGAAGAATGGAGAGGGTCGACAGGCGAAGCGATGTCGGGGAGAGGCCTGTATTGAGTTGTGCAACAAGCACTAAAGAGGAAACCAAAGCCAAAAGACAAAATACAGAGCACTATAACCCCTAAATTGTCCTTAAATTGCATCCCCCAAAAAGTTGAACCAGGTTGTAATTTGCCCTGGTTTCTCTTTTAGGGACGAAAGGGGTGGAGCACCCAGGCAAACCCGACAATTGAATTATTAACCTACTCATGTACTTAAACTGCCATAGCCAATACAGCCTCAACTACGGGGTTATGAACGTTGAAGAACTCCTTCAGCAGGCGGAGGCTTTGGGTATTCGCAGGCTGGCGCTTACTGATATTAATAACACATCGGGCTGCCTTGATTTTTTGCGCCTGGCGCCGCAATACCGGATAACCCCCGCTATAGGCATTGATTTCAGGAACGATACTGAGCAATTATACGTGTGCCTGGCCAAAAACAACGCTGGCTTTCAGGAGATGAACGAATATCTCAGCCACTACAAAATGCGGCACCTGCCAATTCCGTCGGAGGCTCCGGTGCTGCCCAATTGCTATATCATTCACCCCTGGCAAAAAGGCAAACATGTTGTTTTAAAGGAGAACGGATACATTGGCATCCATCCGGCAGATATAGCAGCGTTTCGTTTATATGGTGCAGATTATGCATCCAATAAGCAGGTAATGCTGGCCACAGCAAGTTTCCGTAACAAAAAGGATTTTAATACCCACCGGTTGCTGCGTGCCATTTA
The DNA here is from genome assembly GCA_003165895.1 of Bacteroidota bacterium. Classification (GTDB taxonomy): domain Bacteria; phylum Bacteroidota; class Bacteroidia; order Chitinophagales; family LD1; genus Bog-950. The sequence continues at coordinate 2,788 of PMXD01000263.1, forward strand.
TCATAACCTGCTACTCAGCAAATTACCTAAAACACACCAGGGAAATCTGAATGATCAGTTAATGCCGCCCCAGGCCATGGTGGATGCCTATGCTGAACTTCCCAAGGCCGTAAAGAACACAGATGAAATACTGAAACACTGCAATGTTTCTTTCGAATTCGGCAAAAGCAAGAACAAGAAATTTTTCACCGGTTCACCTGAGGAAGATAAAAAATTGCTCCGCGAACTTGCTTTAGAAGGCCTGGCCTATCGCTACAAAGACCCACCCGAGCTTATTAAAAACCGTTTTGAAACAGAGCTGCAAACCATTTTCGATTTAGGATTTACTGCCTATTTCCTCATCAACTGGGATATCGTAAATTTTGCCCGCCAACAAAATTTTTTCTACATCGGCCGGGGCAGCGGGGCCAATAGTTTGATTGCCTACTGCCTGCGCATTACGGATGTTGATCCCATTGAACTGGATTTATATTTCGAGCGCTTCATCAACCCCTCGCGCAAAAACCCGCCCGATTTCGACATTGATTTTTCGCACACCGACCGCGACCAGGTGCGCCAATATATTTTCGACCGGTACCCCGGACACGCCGCCCTGGTAGGCAGTTACAGCACCTTCGAGCGCAAATCATGCATCCGTGAAATAGGCAAGGTCTTCGGCCTGCCCGATAACGAAATTGAAGCCCTGCAAGGCGACCGCATCAATAAGCGCGGCCTTGATGAATACGGCAAACTGGTTTTGCAATATGCCGAACTAATACAAGGCATGCCCAACCTGCTCAGCGTGCACGCTTGTGGTATACTTATTTCGGAAGAGCCTATAACCTGCTACACCGCACTGGAGCTAATGCCCGTGGGTTTTGTTTCCACGCAGTTCTCTATGCTCGAAGCAGAAGATGTGGGCCTCTATAAATTTGATATCCTGAGCCAGCGGGGCCTGGGGCATATCAAAGACGCGGTAGACCTCGTCAAATCCAACCTTGGCGAGGAAATTGATATACACCGCATACAGGATTTTAAAGTAGACCCGCGCATTAAAGAAATGCTGAAAACCGGCGATAGCATCGGCTGCTTTTATGTAGAATCGCCCGCCATGCGCCAGTTAATGCGCAAGCTGGAGGTAGAAGATTATCTGGGTTTGGTAGCTGCAAGTTCGGTCATCCGGCCCGGGGTTTCCAGCTCGGGCATGATGCGCGAATATATTCTGCGCTACCGGTACCCTGAAAAACGAAAGGAAGCGCACCCAATCCTGGCAAAGATTATGCCCGATACTTATGGCGTAATGGTTTACCAGGAGGATGTAATAAAAGTAGCCCACTTATATGCAGGGTTAACGCTGGAAGAAGCTGATGTAATGCGCCGGGGTATGTCGGGCAAGTTCCGGTCGAGGGCAGAGTTTCAGCGGGTAAAAGAGCAGTTTTTCGAAAACTGCAAAAAGAAAAAATACCCCGATGATGAAGCCGCCGAAATATGGCGGCAGATTGAAAGCTTTGCAGGTTACTCGTTCGCCAAAGGCCATTCTGCTTCGTATGCGGTTGAAAGCTACCAGAGCCTTTACCTGCGCGCTTATTACCCCATTGAATTTATAACCGGTGTGCTCAACAACTTCGGCGGATTTTACAGCACCGAATTTTATTTGCATGAAGCCGCCATGCTCGGCGCCACCGTCGAACTGCCCTGCGTAAACAACAGCGATAACCTGGCGCACCTGCAGGGCAAAGTAATACACATGGGTTTCTGCCTTATCAAAGACCTCGAAAACCAAACCATCAGAAACATACTGGAAGAACGCCACCGCAATGGCCCTTTTACCAGCCTCAACGAGTTTGTAAAACGGGTGGCCATTTCGCTGGAGCAACTGCGCATCCTTATCCGCATCAAGGCCTTCCGCTTTACCGGCAGAACCAGTACGGAATTATTGTGGGATGCACACATGCTGCTCAACAAAACCAAAAAGACTGTCCCGCGCAAAGAACTCTTCGTTGCCGCCTCTGAACCTACCGACCTGCCCCCGCTGGAATACGGCGACTTTGAAGATGCGCTGGACGAAATGCAGATACTCGGTTTCCCCTATACCTCACCGTTTACTTTGCTCGAAAAGCAATACAAAAACACCTTGCCCGCCAAAGGTCTGATACAACATTTAGGCAAGGTAATTTACATGGTAGGCTACTATGTAAACATTAAGCGCGTAACCACCATCCATGGCGATAACATGTATTTCGGTACTTTTATAGACGAAGCCGGAACGTTATTCGATACCGTTCACTTTCCTCAGTCTATCGAGCAATACCCCTTTACCGGTAAAGGTTGTTACATATTAAAAGGTAAAGTAATTGAAGACTTCAACGTCCCCAGCCTTGAAGTAACCAACATGGAACGCATTCACTGGGCTTTTAATGCGGAACATTAAAACACTCAATTTTTGCCACAAAGGCACTAAGGACACAAAGAAATACCAAGGTTTTAAATCAAAGAAATACCTGTTAACACAAAGCACACAAAGAAAATCACAATACAAAGAGCACTAAGTAATAGCATTTTTGGTGCCCTTTGTTTTAACCTTTGTGCTCTTTGTGTTAAACTGCATTTATTGTAGTTTTAAAAAGCTTCTTAGTGCCCTAAGTGTTGTAGTGGTAAATTTCTCTCTCAAATTCTTTTCTTTGAAACATGATTAAGATATACGGCATTAAAAACTGCGACACCATGCAAAAAGCTTTTAAATGGCTGGACGCCAAAAAGCTGAAATACGAATTCCACAACTACAAAGAATCGGGCATAGACAAAGCCACCCTGCAACTATGGCTGCAACACTTCCCCACCGATAAACTCATCAACACCAAAGGCACCACCTACCGCGCACTTACTGATGAGCAAAAAGCATGCATCACCAATAAAACAAAAGCCATTGCTTTGATGGTTGAAAACCCTTCACTTATTAAAAGACCGGTGTGGGATTTTGGCAATGGGAAAATGTTTTTGGGGTGGGATGAGAAGGAGTTGCTGAAAATGATGTAATGAAAATTAACGAAAGTTATCTTTGAATTTGTAAAAGACAAAACTTTGGTATGGATAAGAGTGAGATCAAGTTTATTAAAGAGAAAGAATATAAGGTAATACGAGAGTTGAATCGCGGAGGTTTTGGAGAGGCTCTTTTGATCGAAGATGAAACAATAAATGAAAACTTCGTTTGCAAAAAATACTCGCCCTATTATGCCGAAGACAAAGAAGCCTATTTTAAAAATTTCGTCCAAGAGATTAAATTACTTCATGTACTGTATCACAAGAATATTGTTAGGGTTTTTAATTATTATTTATATCCTGAGAAACATACCGGATACATTTTGATGGAATATGTAGACGGAACTGATATTCAAGAATATTTAAAGGTTAATCCGGATAAAATTAATGATGTATTTATTCAAACTATTCAAGGTTTTAGGCACTTGGAAGAGTTTAAAATTTTACATCGTGACATCCGCCCACAAAATATTATGGTCAATGAGGGTGCACCCTTAAAATAATTGATTTCGGGTTTGGGAAACAAATAGAATTTCAAAATGAGAATTTTGATAAAAGTATCAGTCTGAATTGGCGGTATACACCACCTTCCGAATTCAATGACCACATATATGACTTTAAGACAGAAATATATTTTGTTGGAAAGCTCTTTGAGGAAATTATTAGGGAGAATGGAATAGAGTCTTTCGGATTTACGAAAGTCCTTAATCGGATGATTTTGTCAAATTATGACTCCAGAATTACCTCCTTTTTTGACGTTGACCGGGAAGTCCTTTCTAGTAAATCTTCTACAATTGAATTTGATCAGTGGGACAAACGAACCTATCTCGAATTCGCAGATAGCCTCATGAAGGTA
>PMXD01000174.1 GCA_003165895.1 Bacteroidota bacterium
GGAGGAGCCGCCTTTTTTAGACTCTCTTAATAGAATGAAACAGCCCTGCTGGTTACCGGGCCTTAATAGCTGTTAGGCTGGCAAGGTTTGTTTCTCATTGCCAGGCCTTTCGTAAGGGTGGTGGTCAACTTTTCGGTAAGCCCAGCCAAATATTAATGGGAAAACCCATAATGAGAATATCATTGCACAGAGGATACCGCCAATAACAACGCGTGCTAATGGCCTGGAGCTTTCAGATCCAATACCGTGCGACACTGCTGCAGGGAAAAGGCCTATTGCTGCCATCAGGGCCGTCATCATAACCGGCCGTATCCGCGAGCTTACACCTAACCGGATAGATTGATAAAGTGAGCCGTCCTGACCTTTTAGCCTATCAAGGTTTTGTTTGAATACGGTAATTAGCAACACCCCATCCTGTATACATATACCAAACAAGGCAATGAATCCGATACCCGCTGAGATACTGAAATTGGTGCCGGTTAAATGCAACGCTATTACCCCCCCCATAATAGCAAAAGGAACATTTAGAAATACAAGGGCGGCATCTTTAAAGTTGCTGAACATAATGAACAGCAACAGGAATATGAGTGTAAGACTGATTGGTACCACCTCCGCGAGCCTTTTTGTGGCGCGCTGCTGATTTTCAAAGTCGCCCTGCCAGGCCATGGTATAACCTTTTTTTAAATGCACCTTTTTATTTACTTTTTCCTGGGCCTCGGCAATAGTACCTCCCATATCCCTGTCGCGCACCGAAAATTTAAGCGCAGCATACCTTTCGTTATCATCTCTGAAAATAAGGCAGGGGCCTGTTTTTTGGGTAATAGTAGCTAATTCTTTGATAGGTACTTTAGAACCGCTTTGCGTTGGCACCAGCAAATTTCCAATATCCTGGGGTGTTCTTCTGTATTCCTCGGGCAATCGTATCCTGATGTCAAACGTTTCCACCCCTTCATAAAGGGTTGAGGCTGCCAGGCCACCAATGGCCATGGCCACAACGGCATTAGCATCGGCAGTGGCCACGCCATAAAGCGCCATTTTCTGCTGATCCAGGTTCACATCTATTTCAGGCTGGCCTAAACTATGTATCACGCCAAGGTCATCTACGCCCCGTACCCCTTTAAGTATATTATAAACCTCAGTTACCTTGTCTTCCATATAATTAAGCGAGTCTCCGTATACTTTTACACAGATGGAACCTTTAACGCCTGATACAGCCTCTTCAACATTATCCATAATAGGTTGGGAAAAATTGAGGTTAGCACCAGGTATGGTAGATAACTTTTTACTCATTTGATCTATCAGTTCATCTTTGCTTATCCTCGGCTTCCATTTGTCTTCAGGCAGCATCAGTACATCAAATTCATTATTGTAAAAACCAGCTACATCGGTGCCATCGTCCGGCCTTCCTGTTTGCGAAACGGCGTAAGTTACCTGGGGAAAGGTCATTAGTATCTCCCGCACTTTTCGCGATACGTCTACCCCATTATCCAGCGATACGCTATAGGGCAACTGAACCCTCAACCAAATGGAGCCTTCATTTAATTCAGGTAAAAACTCCGTTCCCAGGAATTTGAAAGAGTAAAGCCCTATCATCATTGCTATCATAGAAGTTATTACCACAACCTCTTTATGCCTGAAAGCCCGTTCAAATCCAAAAAGCATGAACCTCGTAAGGTTATGTACGAATGGATTCTTCTTTTCACGAACGTTTTTCCTTAAAAGAAGATCGATTAATACCGGAACCAAAGTAAGCGTGGTTATCAATGCTCCCAGCAAAGCAAAGCCGAGCGTATATGCCAGAGGTGAAAACATCTTCCCTTCCACCTTCTGGAAAGAGAAGATGGGAAGCAACCCCGTGATGATAATTAGTTTGGCAAAGAAAATTGCACGCCCTAATTGCGCGCCGTTCTTTTTAATCAGGCCCAGCTTGGTTATTTTATTAAACCGCTCCATGCCAAGTTCCATGGCTTTATGGTCAAGTATAACAAACATACCTTCAACCATAACCACTGCGCCATCTATGATAATCCCGAAGTCAACGGCCCCCAGCGAAAGCAGGTTGGCACTCATACCCATTAAATGCAGGCATATAAAGGCAAACAGCAGCGACATAGGGATGATGATAGAAACGATGAGGGTGGTACGCCAGTTAAACATAAACAGCGACACCAGGAATGTAACCAGTAGTATACCCTCTATCAGGTTGTGCAGCACGGTGTGGGTGGCAAAGCCAATCAGGTCCGAACGGTCGTAATAGGGAACAATTTTGGTATCCTGGGGCAGTATGCCATTATTTAATTTATCAATTTCCCTTTTCAGATTAGTAACTACTTCAGTAGGGTTTTCTCCCTTCCGCATTACAACTATAGCCTCAACAACGTCATCCTGGTCAGTTACCACACGTTTGCCTGTTGAATCTTTAAAGCCATCGCTGCGGCCTACCCAGCCCAGGCGGGGCAGGTTTGAGATTTCTACTGTTGCTACATCTTTAACCAGTAAAGGCACACCATTATTATTCTGAATAATAACGTTCTTTATTTCGTTGATGTCGTTCAGCAACCCAATTCCCCGCACTACAAATGCTTCGCCATTTTGTATCATCATATCGCCACCAATGTTGATATTGGTTTTTTGCACGGCAGTAAAAACATCTAGGGCGGTAAGACCAAAGGAAGTAAGCTTACCGGGGTCTACTTTTATTTCGTAGGTTTTTGTCTTTCCGCCAAAGCTATTGATGTCGCCAATACCCTGTACGGAGCGCAACCGGCGATCAATCACCCAATCCTGTATTGTTTTTAATTCCCTTACGTCCCTGAATGTGCTTTTCAGGGTATAACGGAATATTTCGCCGGTAGGGCCGGTAGGGGGCTGTACTGAGGGTTGAATGTTGTTTGGTAGACTTGCATTTTGGATCAGGTTCATTACCTGCTGCCTGGCCTGCGGGTCTTTAATTCCATCGTCAAAAATCAGCTTTACATAGGATAACCCGAAAATGCTGGTTGAGCGCAGGCTTATTTTTCCCTGCACCGGATTCATGGCAATTTCAATAGGAATAGTTACAAATTTCTCCACCTCTTCGGCACTGCGCCCAGACCATTGTGTAATGATGCTTATTTCAGTATTGGTTACATCTGGAAATGCTTCAATCGGCATATCTTTAAATGTAATTATGCCGGCTACAACCAAAACCACTGCCGCTGACAGTATGAACCATTTATTTTTGAGAGAGAATCCTATTATACCTTTAAGAAGTTTATTCATTTTTACCGGTTTGTTTCACGATTAGCAAGTTCGGTGAGCACCGGGGAAGAAATGGAAAATAAAGCTGCATCCTAAAGTTCTCGCCCCTGCTTTACCAAGGGGTCAAAGATTATACCCTGATACTTAAAACAGCCTTAAAAGCAACCTTAAAACGGGCTTAAAATTTCCCTTTTAGTTGCTAATAAAAGTTAACAGCCCGGCAAGCAATTTTATAACCTCTTTAACTACTTTGTTAAATGATTTGGAGGAAACGCTTTTTGCCAGCCGATTGAGAAACGGCCGGATATAAAAAGCAAAAAACTGCCGGTGCAAAGATTATTTTAAATCCGCAGGTGCTTCATAAGGCTGATGGTCAACTTTTCGGTAAGCCCAGCCAAATATTAATGGGAAAACCCATAATGAGAATATCATAGCACAGAGAATACCACCAATAACAACCCTGGCCAGTGGCCTTGAACTTTCAGAGCCAATGCCATGAGACATTGCTGCAGGTAATAGCCCGATGGCAGCCATCAATGCCGTCATCATAACCGGCCGGATATAGCCGCTTACACCGAGCTTTATAGATTGATATAGGGAGCCTTTCTGACCCTTCAGTTTATCAAGATTTATTTTGAAGGCCGAAATAAGTAATACACCCACCTGAATACAAATACCAAACAACGCTATAAAGCCGATACCCGCCGAAATACTAAAATTGGTGCCGGTTATATGGAGGGCCATAATACCGCCAACAATAGCAAAAGGAACATTTAAAAATACCAAAGCAGCATCTTTAAAGTTTCCGAACATAATAAAGAGCAGGAGAAATATAAGTGACAGGCTAATGGGCACCGCCTGTGTAAGTCTTTTTGACGCGCGTTGCTGGTTTTCAAAATCGCCTTGCCATTCCATAGTATAACCTTTTTTTACAGTCACTTTTTTATTGACTTTTTCCTGAGCTTCAGCTATCGCTCCGCCCATATCTCTGCCTACTACCGAAAATTTAACCACCGAGTACCTTTCGTTATTATCTCTGAAAATAAGGCAAGGTCCCGTTTTTTGTGTAATAGTAGCTATTTCTTTAATAGGTACTTTAGAGCCGCTTTGAGTTGGCACCAATAAATTTCCAATATCTGCGGGAGTTTTTCTATATTCTTCCGGTAAACGTATTCTTATGTCAAAGGTTTTTATCCCTTCATATAATGTTGATGCTGCAAGTCCGCCAATGGCCATGGCTACTACGGCATTTGCATCGGCGGTGGCAACGCCGTAAAGGGCCATCTTCTGCTGGTCGAGGTTAACGTCAATTTCGGGTTGTCCGGTGCTGTGTATTACGCCCAAATCATCTATACCTCTGATGCCTTTAAGTATATCGTAAACCTCAGTTACCTTACCCTCCATATAGTCAAGCGAATCTCCGTATACTTTTACGCAAATAGAGCCTTTTACACCCGATACGGCTTCTTCTACGTTATCCATAATAGGTTGCGAAAAATTAAGGTTAGCGCCAGGTATAGTAGATAATCTTTTACTCATCTGCTCTATGAGCTCATCTTTAGTTATGTGTGGGTTCCATTTTTCTTCAGGCAAAAGCAATACATCAAATTCATTATTGTAGAAACCTGTCACATCAGTTCCATCGTCAGGCCTTCCGGTTTGCGAAACAGCATAAGTTACCTGTGGGAAGGCCATTAGTATTTCGCGTACTCTTCGGGATACCTGTACGCTTTTGTTAAGAGAAACGCTGTATGGTAGTTGTACCCTTAGCCAAATAGAGCCTTCATTTAATTCGGGCAGAAATTCTGTCCCTAAAAATTTGAAAGAGTAAAGGCCAATTACCATGGCTATCATAGATGCAACTACTACAACCTTTTTATGTTTAAATGCTTTCTCAAATCCCCAAAGCATAAATCCTTTCAGATGGTGCACAAAGGGGTTATGCTTTTCACGAACGTTTTTATTCAATAGCATATTTATTAATACTGGCACCAAAGTGAGAGTTGTAATCAGCGCCCCCAACAAGGCAAACCCTAATGTATAAGCAAGCGGCGAAAACATTTTTCCTTCTACTTTTTGAAAAGAGAAGATGGGCAACAGGCCGGTTATAATGATCAGTTTGGCAAAGAAAATGGCTCGTCCTAACTGCGCACCGTTTCTTTTTATAAGCCCCAGTTTGCTTAGCTTGTTAAAGCGCTCCATGCCAAGCTCGCGTGCTTTATGGTCCAGTATTACAAACATGCCCTCTACCATTACTACCGCCCCATCTATTATAATTCCGAAATCAATTGCACCCAGCGAAAGCAGGTTAGCGCTCATCCCCATCAGGTGCAGGCATATAAACGCAAACAACAACGACATAGGAATGATAATGGAAACAATGAGCGTGGTACGCCAGTTAAACATAAACAGCGATACAATAAAGGTTACCAGCAATATTCCCTCTACCAGGTTATGTAATACAGTGTGTGTGGCGTATTCTACCAGGTCGGTACGGTCGTAATAAGGAACAATTTTTGTATCCTGAGGTAATATTCCGTTATTTAATTTGTCAATTTCTTTTTTCAGGTTTTCAACCACTTCTGTAGGGTTTTCTCCTTTGCGCATTACTATGATGGCTTCAACCACATCATCCTGGTCAGTTACAACCCGTTTGCCCGTGGAATCAATGATACCGTCACTTCTGCCTACCCAGCCCAGCCGTGGCACATTGGATATTTCTACAGTAGCAACGTCTTTAACCAACAAGGGAACGCCGTTATTATTCTGAATGATTACATTCTTTATCGCATTTATATCATTTAGTAATCCAATACCACGCACTACAAAAGCTTCATCGTTTTGTATCATCATATCGCCGCCAATGTTGATGTTGGTTTTTTGTACGGCTACAAAAACATCAAGTGGAGTAAGGCCGAACGAGTTCAATTTATCAGGATCGACCTTTATCTCATAGGTTTTTGTTTTTCCGCCAAAGCTGTTGATGTCACCTATTCCTTGCACGGAGCGTAACCGGCGGTCAATAACCCAATCTTGTATGGTTTTCAATTCCCTTACATCCCTGAATGTACTTTTTAAAGTATAACGATAAATTTCGCCCGTAGGCCCGGTGGGTGGCTGAACTGAAGGTTGAATATTATTAGGTAAGGTTGCATTTGACAGCAGGTTCATTACCTGTTGCCTGGCCTGGGGGTCCTTTATGCCGTCATCAAAAATCAGCTTTACATAGGACAAGCCGAAGATGCTGGTTGAGCGCAGGCTTATTTTACCCTGCACCGGGTTCATGGCAATCTCAATTGGGATAGTTACAAATTTTTCAACTTCCTCAGCACTACGGCCGGGCCATTGGGTTATTATACTGATTTCAGTATTCGTAACATCGGGAAATGCCTCAATAGGCATATTCTTAAAGATAATAATTCCACTAACCACCAAAACTACCGCTGCCGATAATATGAACCATTTATTTTTTAGTGAGAATCCTATTAAGCCTTTAAGAAACTTATTCATTTTTTTGATTTAGGGCCGTCAATTACAACAACAATCATGATACAAACAACCACTCCGGGTAATGTTTGCTTACTCTGTAATCTGTTAACTATTTAATTCTCCGTAAATCAAAATAGCAGCCGTGGTTATTACCAACTGGCCTTCTTTTAAACCCGACTTAATATAGGTTTTATCCCCCAAAGTATTTAGCACTTCCACCGGTGTAATGCTGGCATCTCCATGGCCGTTGTAAACAAGCACATAGTAACGGCTGTTATCATAAATAAGGGCTTTACTTGAAACGCACAAAGCCTGTTTGTTCTCGGGGTTTGCAATTTCTATACTGGCAAACATTTGCGGTTTCAGTTCATATTTTTCGTTAGGAATTACTACCCGCACTTTCATTACTTTGGTTGTAGGGTCGAGGGCATTTAGCATTTTGTCAACCTTGCCTTTAAATATTCTTCCGGGGTACGAGAGAGTAGTAACACTTACATCATCGCCCAAGTGGATATTATTGATGTTAGACTCATATACATTCGCCCAAACCCAAACATTTTTAAGATCTGAAATAGTGAATATACCGGTACCGTTATCTGTGCGGATGGAAGTTCCGTTGGTAATATTTTTTTGAACTATAAAGCCACTTACCGGTGCTTTTATTTCCCAAACCCCCTTGGTATTATCGCCGTTTATTTTCAGTATTCTCTGCGCCATTTCTAATTGGGCAACCGACTGGTCGTAATTGGTTTGTGCTGACGTTACATCAAGACTTGAGGCAAGGCCGACTTTAAAAAGATCTTGAGTGGCCTCCAATTGCCTTTTGGTATTGGTTAAGTTTGTTTGAGCCACTATTAAGCTATTGGTGTAGCCTGCCATTTCGCTACTGGTAACCATACCCAATGTCTGGCCTGCGGTTACATAATCGCCCAATTGAACTTTGATATTGCGGGCGTTACCACTTACCAGCGGAAAAATGTTTACCTGGTTATCCTGGTTAACATCAACCATTCCCGTAAACGAAATGGTATTGACCAGTGGCCTTGTTTGCACTGTATCTATGCTTAAAGTCCTCAATAGCGAATCAGGAATTACGTATTTTCTGCTTTCCTCAACAGGGTTCTTTTGTTCGCCTTTGCAACCTTGCAGAGTAATACCCGCCAAAGCAAGGCAAAAGAAAAAAAGGTTGTTTTTGAAGTTTAAAAAATTATAACTCATCTCTATTGGTTTGATTCGGATTTTAATTGCCTATTTAATGATGTCTTTTCCCACAGCCATGTTCAGGTTTTCTTTTGCGGTGTAGTAACCGGCTATATAGTTATTGAAATTGATTACCTGCTGTTTATAGGTATCCATGTATATTACCAGGTCGCGGAGGGTCATTTCCTTTTTCTGAAAAACATCATAGATGCCCGACATAAAGCTGTCGAAAGATTTATTATTTCTGTTTTGCACTTCAAGGTCAAGGTGAGAAAGTTGAATGAGTTTCTCATAAGCCTGGTTAACGTCGTTAATTGCTTTTAGTTTTGAAGCATCCAACTGAGTTTCATTTTGTTTAAGCGTGGCTTTAGCCTGCTTTATTCCGCCCTGGTTAAAATTCCATAATGGTAGTGGCAAGGCAACGCCAAAACCTGTAAAGCCAGGATAAGAAGCACTGGCCTTATCATATTGTAAAGATACATCCAGGTCGGGTGCAATCAATGACTTATTATATTTTAAATACCAGCTTGAAGCGGTTACCTGCTGTGCGTTATTCTGAACATCGGGCCGGTTTTCAATGGCGGTAGCATAAAGCGAATCCATTACAACATTGGGAAGTTCAATTTTATTAATTACCGGCATCTCGGTTATAATATAAGAGGAGGGCTGCAGTTGCAGCATATATCTCATCTCGGCTTCCAGATCGTTAATTTGTGAAAGATTATTTGTAAGGTCCGTTTGCAATTGAAATTTAGTACTTTGAATGGTAACCACATCTTTTAATGGCACATCATTTTTTGCATAGGCCTCGCTAAGCGCTTTTTCCAGTATTTCGGATTTTTCCAATTCGGTGTCAAATACTTTTTGGGTTTTCAGCAATGCATCCAACTGGTAAAAATCTGACCGGAATTGAAACTTCAGGTTACGCAGAAGGTCGAAATAGGCATATTCAACGGCTTTTTCGTTGGCCTTGTTATATTGCACCAACCGGTGCCTTTTTCCTGCTATTTTAAATACCTGGTCGAGTTGAAGAAATACTTCACCATCGGGCCCCTGGATGGAAAATACATGATGGCCTGGGTTACCGATATTTTGCTCGTAGCTGAACCCAGGGTTATCCCAAAGTTTTGCGGCAATAGTTTGGGCGTGTGCAATGTCTATATTGAAGTGATTGGCAATCAGGTCCAGGTTTTTTTCGAGCATGATTTTTTCGGCATCCTGTAGAGAAAAACGGAGGGTATCCTGTTTAAGCAAAAGAGTACTAACGGCCCCCTGACCCAAAGCGGTATTTACAACAAACGGAAATAAGACAAAAAGCAAAATCCAAAGCCTGCGCAGGTCTTTCATACACATACACTTTTAAAACAGGCGCAAAATTGCACTTTAGTAATTAAATCGACCTTAAAATCGAATTAAAAAGTGCTTAAAGTTGAAAAGATAGCTTAAAGATTGGGCGGTACGACCTTCAAAAACAGGGTTGAAATGACTCAAAATTCTATTTAACTTAATTTATAACTTCAATACCCGGGAATTTATTATTAAATTAAGTTGATAACGGAAATGGTTATCGGTGCATTGCTTTTTCAATATGTTCGACAGTAAGCCCAACTGTGCGCATGCTAACAAGGGCCTCTTCTGAAATTTTTATATCGAACTCTTTTTCGAATTCTTCTCTTAGCACATCCAAATCAAGCGGGTCGGTGCCGAAATCGAATTCATAACTTGCGTCGTCAACAACCCGGTTTTCATCGAGACCGAGCTTTTCAGCTATCAATTTCTTTACTTTTGCCTCAATTTCTGTATCTAACATAAGTGTGCAATTTAGGGTGTATCAAAATATCGGAATTTGTTTAAATCAAAAAAGCTATAAACCAAGTAACTTCTTTTTTAATTCCTGCCAGAAAATACTTTCCAGGCGACCACTCACAATACCTTCTTTGCTGGCATATTTACGTTTTTCAATCTCTGTAAGAAAGTGATGTTCAGTATTTGATGTCGTTCCATCAATCTCATTTTCTGTTTTTATCTCATAACCCAGCTTTTTAAGAAAGTCCTCCATTTCGCGGTCAGAGAAGATAAGTTGTAAATTCATGAGTGTAAGTTGTAGCGCAAATTACAAAAAAATTTGTTTGGCAGTTGATGGTACCGTCTTTTTCTTATGAAATTTTTTTGAGCATGATTTGCAACAAAGCGGTGAGCGATACTCAATGAGATACTTTTACCCTTGATGCAAACAGGAAATACGACAAATCAGCGGGTTACTGTTTTTATATTTTGGCTACAGCCCAAGCCGCTTAATTGCCCCCTCTGTAAGTTTCCCATTCGCCAATGATTTTATTTTGCCTGAAGAGCAGCAGATTTTTGAACTCCAACATGCCATCGCCTTCCCAGGGTTGATAGAAGACAAAATCGCCTACGTGAAGATTGTTTTGGTCAGAACTGCTTAGCAGGGCCTGGTTAGGCAGTTGGTTCATAAAGTTTTTATCGTCCGAATCCCAGAAAGGGTTTTTTCTTAAACCCGTTGGCGCAACCGGCTCACCGGCCCAACCGCCACCCAGCATGTAGTACGACACTTTTATGTTAGGGTTCCACATATTAACCATGCCGCTCAGTATCTCGGCATGAGGAAGCTTTTCTGTTTCAATTTTTTTTAATACAGGCCCGGCAAGGTAAAGGGCTGGTTTATGCCCCAAGGCTAACAATTCAGGAAACTCCGTAGGGGCCAAAAAGCCTGAACCCATGGCAATGTCGTTAACCGCTGTTATTTCTCTATATTGTGGATAGTAGAAATATNNGCAAAAGCACTATAGCAATGCTGTACATTAACAAACGCTTTTTTAATGGCTTTTTCTTTGTTGATATAAAATGGCACGTAAGGCACGTGTCCGTCGTAACCCATCAGGCCGGTTAATTGGGCATACTGTGTGTTTTGCTGCAGGGTTTTAACTACGTCAGCCAGTTCCTCTGTAGTTTGCAGGCCACCGCGGTGCAGGCCCACATCAATTTCAACCGATAGCTTCAGCTTCACGTTTTCGCGCTTTGCAAAAAGCAGGTAGTCGTTTAACCGTTCTTTGGTATCAACCAGCCAGCTGATGTTGTTCCAGCCCTTATAAGCTTTCAATCGGCCCAGCGCTTCCACCGGTAAAGGTTTGCCCAGCAACATATCTATCGAATCGCCATCAAAACGGGTCAGCAACTCGGCAATAAAGGGTTCAGAGAAAACCATCAACCGGTTGGTGTGGGCTTTATCCATCAGGTATTTCAATAACTCAATTGATGGAAGAGATTTGGTTGTCAGCCTCAGCTTAAAATTATTGCCCANNCTGACCGGTAACAAAGTTCAGGTTATAATCAAGTGCATCCAGGTCAATAATACCGGCACTGGCGCCGGCGTGGTGGGCCTTTAGTTCATTATTTAATATCGCAAATTCCGGTTGATACTGGCTGGAAGTCTTTTTAGGCTTTATAATTATCAGATACACTATCAGTAATACCGCAAGCAATGGAAGAATGATTTTTAGTTTTTTCATTGATACGGTGTTGAGGGGTTAATAATATTCCAAATGTAAGCTAATAGCTTACTTGTTGTACCGCGGGGTGTGTTTTGCCAAAAAGCCCTGGGTGTTGTTGTTCCAGCCATCGGTTATTTTGGTGCGGGTGTCGTTATCTTCTTTGTTGATGCGATTGTAGTTTCCAACTGCAGCATTTATATCTTTTACGGCCTTGTTGTATTCGTCTACCTGTTCCTTGGTATGCTGCCCCGAGTCCATGCTCTTTTTCAGCTTCTCGAAATTATCGCTTTTTAATAAAAAGTCGCTTACCACCGGTACGCTTGTTTTGGCTTCTTTCTGATAAAACTGAAGGGCAGCGCGGCAGGCATTGGCCAGGTCGGCATCACTATCGTAAGGGGGTAGCTTTCCCAGTTTTTCATAACCTTCGGTGATGTTCTTTAACAGGGTATTCTTGTTTTGCTCAATGCCATTCAAATCTTTTTTCTCAACCGCTTTGCTTAAATACAATTCCTGTTTATACGATTTAAAGAATACCAGGTAAACCTGGTGGTAATAATCATTTACCTTATGTACTATCTCGGCTTTCTGGGCCATTTTGCTGTTGTCATCCACTATTTTAATGTCGTGCTTATCGGCAAAAACCTTTATTGCATCATTATACTTTTTAAAGGCATCCTGTAGTTTTTGGTCGGCGGCGTTTTGAGCGTTGAGGTAGGCTTCCATGTTATCGTAGCTTTCCTCGGAAATCTCTTCCATATCTACAATTTTTGCATAATCTTCTTTCAGCAGGTTATAATCAATGTTGTAGTAATTTAATGCTGCGGCCCTTACCGTAGTATCTCCATCAGTAAACGGTGGTGCATGGGTAATCCGCGTTTTAGCCTGGCTTACATCCGTTAAAAGCTGCGTCCGCCTTTTTTCAATTTTGCGGGCGCTTTTGCCATGGGTTAATGCACTTATATAACTGAGAAAATCTTCAGTAATCTGCTGCTCGCCGGTCATAATGCCCGACAGATAATCGTTGGGGCCGCTTTGTGCATGTAATTGTGGCGCGCCGGTGAAAAGGATAAATAGCAAAAGCAGTGTTAAGGGTAGATGTTTATTCATGGGTTTGGTTTTGATGTTTAAAGGCTTTGGTTGACTAAGAAACTTTTTAAAATTAAATCCAAATGNNTGTATTGAACTTTGTGTGCTTTGTGTTAACATGAATTTCTTTTCTCTAATTTCAAACAGCTTCTGAGATTATCGTTTTAGAGATATATAGTCAGCAAGTATAAGAAAAGCTTCATTAATATAAATATCATGCATCATAAACTTTAAAAAACGTTCATTTTGTTCACTTTCATACCCGCCGAGAGCGAGTCGCTTTACATCTCCCCCATGGTTTTCGGCTTTAAAAGTGCGCACACTATCCTGCTGTAATTCGCGGTTAAGCCTTGCGCTTTCGCCGTTATACTTATCGCCAAGGGCCATAAAAGAATCAAATTTCAGCGGAATTGTATGATGCCTGGCGCGGTCCAGTCCAACATAAAATTTGTTTGCCGTGGTTACAAGCCTGAAACCGTCAGAGGCGCTTATCCGGGCTGTACTTTTCGTTTTAAGCTCTCTGATGGGCAGGGGAGGCAGGGGATTGAAAATAACAGCACGCTTAATACTATCGGGTAATAAGGCATTTTTTAAGGTTGATTCCCGTTCAAGCAGATTATCATATAAATCGGGTAGGGCTATGTCGGGCTGAACACCTGTCATTTGGTGTGTTTTTCCGTTTGGGCGGTAAAACCTTCCGGTTGTAATTTTTACATAGTCGAACTTGCCGTTATCAAAATCGGCTGGTTTCATTTTATCAAGGTTAATGGCGGTATCCGCAGGCAGCACTTCCTGGAAGGTGGCTTTGCCGAATGTAGGAGAACCGATGATGATGGCCCGGTTGTAATCCTGTAAAGCCGCCGCCAAAAACTCTGAGGCCGATGCACTTCCGCCGTTTACCAGTATTGCTATGGGGCCGTCGTAGATGGTACCGCGGTTGGGGTTCTTCAAAGCGTGCGGGCGCTCGTTTTTCTCCTTGCTGAAGCCCAGTGTGCCTTCATCAATAAAAATACCGGCCAGTTGCAGGGCTTCATCCAGGCTTCCTCCACCGTTGTTGCGCAGGTCTATTATCAGCGCATCTATATTTTGCGTTTTCAGCTTTACTACTTCCTTAGCTACATCATTGGCACAACTGCTTCCACCGCTGGCCTCCCATTCGCTGTAAAAGCCGGGCAACAAAATGTAACCCACTTTTTTGGGCCCATCCAGCACGTAGCTTTTTACAAAATCATCATCGCTTTGTATCCGGGCCTTTTCTAAAGTAACGGTAACCCGCATGCCATTGGCTTTGTGTACGGTAAGCGTAAGCCGCTTGTGGTTTTCGCTGATCAGCAATTCGCCAACCTCATCGGCACTTGCTCCGGCAAGGTCAACCACCGGCTTATCCTGCCACTGAAGTTGAAGCAACACATCGTTTTGATTAAGCTGGCCGCATTTCCAGGCCGGGCTGCCGGGCATAAGCCGGGCTATTTCAACATCACCNNCCCAATTCGAAACCAAACGAATAATTGTTGCCGCTTAATTCGCCGATAAAATTTTCTTTCAGCACCTGGGGGAAGTATTCAGAGTGCGGATCGTAGGCGGTGGTGATGGCATTGCAGAACAGCGAGCCCATGTAAGTTTCGTAGCCGGCGGGGTCGTCCAGCACCCTCCTGATATGGCGCTCCTCGGTTTTGCGCACTATAACCAGTTCGCCTCTTTGTTGCTTTAAAACATAGTCGTTGGTGGCTGTAGAGTCGTAATACTTCAAATCAGATAACCGGTGCAGTGTTTCGTATTTCAGATATTTGAACCAGCGGTCATGGAGTTCTTTATTATTAAGCGCCCACGAACTGGTATCGGCACTAAAATCAATGTTTTCATCTACAGTTAAATCAAAGGGTTTTTGTAAAATAGAAGTAAGGGTGCTGTCGGCTTTTTCAAGGCGTTGTTTATACAGGGTAATTGTGGTATTTAAAAAGGTATTTCCGGTACCATTTATCTGCGATTTTAGGGCTGAAAGGTCGCTTAATGTTTTTATGTCTTCGGCAGTAAAATACAGGTGCATAGCGTCCATGCCATCAATAAAATTGCTCAATACATCGCGGCAAAACTGGTCGTCCAACGGCCTGGGGCAGCAATGGTATTTCTGCATCATACCTTCAACAACGGGTGCTTTATTTACATTGATACCGGCACTTAAATGCAGGGCTGCCAACAAAAAGCAAACTAAGAATAAGGTTTTATGAAGATTTTTGACCAAGCCGGGAATATTGATAAGGTAAATATATGTATACCAGTGAAAACCTCCGGGGAAATTTAAAACGGAAGGGCGCCTTTGTAAAAAAGGATTCCCGGCCATATCCGGGGTAACTTTAACGTATTATATTTACTGCTATGGCTGAAGAAATTGTTTTTAAGGATCCGCAATTGCAGGCCGAAATGCAACGGCACGCCAGGCATAAACACTTTGCCAGGGAAGAGGTGATTATGTGGCCCGGCAATACGATAGTATACGCGCCTATTGTAATAAGCGGAAGTATCAGGGTGATAAGAGAGGATAAAGACGGGCGGGAAATATTTTTGTATCATATCTACCCCGGCCAGACATGTGCTATGTCGTTAAATTGCTGCCAGGCCAATAAAATAAGCGCCATAAAAGCAGTGGCTGAAGATGAAACCGGGGTATACATGATACCGGCCGAACTGGTTGACGAGTGGTTCAGGTTTAAAGAGTGGAAAGAGTTTGTCAATAACACTTATAGTATCCGTTTTAATGAATTGCTTCAGGTAATAGACCTGATTGCTTTTAGCAACATGGATAAGCAGCTATTGCATTATCTTACCGAACGTGCAAGAGCGCTGAATACCAGGGCCCTGGTTATTACCCACCAGCAAATTGCCGACGAACTACGCACCCATCGCGAGGCCATTAGCCGCCTGCTGAGAACAATGGAACTGAAAGGCATAGTAAAACTTGGCAGAAATACGATAGAGTTGCTATAGTAACCTGTATTAAATAATCGTATTTGCTGACATTTATCATTGGCTTGTGTAACACTTGTTCCCAATCAGGTGCAGGGCGGTGAGTTACTTTACAGTAAAATTAAACGTTATGAAAAAGAATATGGGAACCATAGACCGCGTGGTAAGGTTTTTAATTGCGGCTGCAGTTATTGGTTTATACTTTGGCGGTGTTATCAGCGGAACACTGGCTATTGTACTGCTGGTTTTTGCGGGTATTTTTATACTCACCAGCTTTATAAGCTTTTGCCCTCTTTACCTGCCTTTTGGCATTAGTACGGCTAAGAAAGAAGGTAAGTAACCATTGCAGCCAAATCCGGTTGGGTATATTCAGTGCCGGTGCAACTATTTTTTATCGATGGTTTCAATAAATTGTTGCCAGGCAGATAAAAATTCGCCCTTTAGCACACGTGGAAACTTTACCTGCCCACCGGCCTTACCGCGATGATGCAGGAAGATGTAGAAAGTATCGTTGGGCACGGTTACTATACGGATATCTTTTAAGGCGTATGCCCTTTCAGTCCGGTAATCGTCGTTTAGTTCTTTCAGTTTATCGTCTAACAGGGATTTAAGCTGCAGGTTGTCTACCGGCTGGTCGCAGCCAATGTACCATACGTGTATAAACCGGTCGCCTGATGGTTCGGCATGCACCGTAAACTCCTTACAGGCAAAACCTGATAAAGCTGGTTAGTATAAAACCCGCCGGCGTTGGCAGGTAGGTTACGGTACACATATATTCAATAGTTCAGCGCAATGGTTCGGCTAAGTTTTACAAAAATAATTGATTGCCACCGGGTTTTATTCATGCAGCAATTTGAATAACTGCCAAAGGGCCAGGCCCATTAATAAAAGCCCTATGATGCGGTCGAGCAGTTTACGTTCCAGCTTCATTTTTTCTATCAGCCTTTTGCCCCCCACAGCGTAAAGCCATAAAATGCAGGTGGTGCCGATAGACGTAACCAGTGCAAAAAAAGCAGTGGAGGTTAGGTCACCTTTAATCCATTTATTTTCGGTGAGGTAAACGCCCCACACCAGCCAGAACGGAATCTGAAGCGGGTTTACAATGGCAGCAAATATACCCCTGCCAAAGCCGGAAAGGGCCTGCACCTTTAAAGTATCCTCGTTGTGAAAGAAACTGAGCAATCCCAGGAGTGCAAAAACGAAAACGGATATCCATTTCATTACCATTACCAGGTGGGCCTGGTGAAGTAATAAATCTAAACCTGTAAGGCAGCCCAGGCAATACAAAAACTCCATAAGTGTGGCAAACAGTATAAATACCCACAACTTGTTTCTTGCTCCGCTTAACGCAAGGCGCACCACCGTTAAATTAATATTACCGGGTGGCAGGTAACCCATAAAGCCAAGCATAAAACCAAAAGCCAGGGCTATCATTTGTTTAAATTTTTTTGCAGGTTCAGCATCGCCTTTATTGTCATCATAATAACGTACGTTAGGTACAACAACGCCCCAATATCCGATAAAACCTGCAAAGAATAAAAAAAGCGGGTGCATACCATATTGTCACACACATAAAAACTCTCTTTGCTTGCACCGGGCTCGCCCCTTCCGTCCCCTAAATGGGAAACCAGGGCAGAACAGCCAAATACAGCTTCAACGATAGTCCGTGTATTTGTATTTGGCTTTGGTTTCCCCTTTAGGGGACGGAAGGGGCGGCTGTTGGGAATGAGACAATATGGTATGTACCCCAAAAGCCTGAATCAGCAACTTTCTAACCAGCCAAATAAGGCAAAAGAAGCCTGTGGTTTTAAACATTGGTAACTCGGTTGTTCTGTTTTTTATCCGGTTTACCGCCTCTTCATATTTGCTTAATAATACCTTGAATTTTTATAGATAAAACTTAATGTACGCTTAGCCATCAGGTAATAATCTTTCGGAATCTTTGTAAGCGGAAAAAACAGACAGATGAAATACAAAATAACCGCACTTTTTATGTCAGTTTTACTAATCCAGGCAGCGCCCCCCGAAACCCCCGACTACAGGGATGGAATTTACTACGAACCTCATTCCGAAACCCCTTACTCGGGCTACCTGACCCGGTATTACCGCGATTATAAAAGTAAAGAAAGTGAGGGGAAACTCCGCGATGGGGTAATGAATGATGTATGGGAGTTCTATTTTCCTGATGGTAACCTGAAAAGTGAGGCTGAATATGCCGATGGCATTAAAATAAAAGTGCTGAAAAGCAATTATGAGAGCGGCGAAAAGGAAAGCGAATTTGATGAGCTTAACCAGGTTTATACCGTTTGGTTTAAAAGCGGAAAAGTGAAATCAGTTACCCACTACCTGTACGGCCTTAAACAAGGCAGTAGTAGGGAATGGTATGAAAGCGGCGGGTTAAAATCGGATTACACATACTATACCCACCACGAGCATGGCGTTTGTAAAGAGTATTTTGAAACCGGGCAGATATCCCTGATAGCTGTTTACCGGGATGGGAAAAAGAGTGGTTTCTGGCAGGCGTTTTACCCGGATGGCAAATTGAAATACCAGGGTAGATATTCGGAAGATTCAAAAACGGGCAAGTGGGTTACGCGCGATGTAAGCGGTAAACTTACCCGCCAGGAGTTTTAAACACAAGATATGTTGCTAAACATCATATTACTGATAACCACTTTGGCCATGCTGGTCATACTGGCCCTGGTGTTTTTTGCTGCCAGGCTGCGTTCGTTATTAAAGGCGCATTTATACCACCGCACATTTAGCTTTTTAGCCGTATTGGCCGTTGCAGGTATTTTATTTGCCAGCATGCTAAGTTTTAAATCCAATGTAAATTATGATAGCGTGGCGCTTGTTGCAAGCCCGGTGGCGGCGGTTAAATAAAAGGGATATTGCCCTAAAGTCATTGGCTTAACATAAAATGACGTCATCTTACCTATGCCCAAGTGCGACCCCGGCTGG
>PMXD01000152.1 GCA_003165895.1 Bacteroidota bacterium
GTTCGTTTGGGATGTACCATGTGGTAAAGGTGTTCGCGGAACAAGTCGTCTTCGTGAGGGTTAGTTATGTCTATAATTTCAACCCCCTTGCCTTCATAAATGCGGGGCACAAAACGCGCTACGCCATCGCGCTCGGTTTTAAGTATTAAAACCGGGATATTTTGTTTGGGCATATTAATAAGCCCGTACTGATTATCAAACGCAATACTTTCTTCCAGGGCCGAATGAATTTGAATGGCAAATACTTTTGCGGGCAAGTGGTTCAGTGCCTTCTCAATAGGTATGCGGTTAAGGTGTGGCAGCGAATCCATGTTGGTCATCAGGTATAAAATACGCTCTTTGGCTGCCTGCCAGATACGTTCGCGCAGGGCGCTTTCTTTACTGATAAGCCATTCGGAAAGTTGAATGCCTCTTTTGCGCACACCTGATTTAGTATCAATAGGAATAACGTTGCGCAGCGTAAATATCAGCGTTTTGGCGGCAAAGCCTTTGGTAAAAGACAATGCCGGAATAATAACGTTATCTAAAAAACCAAGTGTGGCATGCTTTGCTTCTTCACCAAAAAACGGATTGGCCCCAATACGGCCACGCAGATATTTTTTTATGGCGGGGTATTTGTTCAACTCGCGGTCAATCATCATAAAATAAAGATTGCCCATGGAGTGGTCGAATATATATACATGGTGGCCCCTGGCGCCGAAAAATTCTACAACGGCCTCTATATTTTTGGCAACGTGCTCTGAATATTCGGAGGGTGGAAGGTCGTGAGGTATAGAACCATAATGCATAGCCGCAGCTATATACCGGTGTGTACTTACGCGGGCCAACAGACCATCAAAAGAGTTTAGCCCTAAAAAGCCATGCACCATTACAATAACCGGAAGCTTTTCTTTGGCATTTTCAATATAAGGATAGGCTGTATCTACCCTGATGGTACTAATGCCATATGGGGTTTTACGCTCTACCTCAATTTGCGGCCAGGTAAGGGCTTTATCGTCAACAAAAACGGTCATACGCTTATGCACGTCGGGTAGAAAGCGCAAAAATGCGGGGCTCCGGTTGGGGTTTACATCGGTGGAATACAGCCATGCCAATGCCCGCCGTTTGTCGGCCTTGGTAGCCAGAAACGCTATACGTTTTGAGCGGAGCAGGAAGCCGGGGGTACCGGTCAATTCCTTCTCACCCCGGTTGGTTACAACTACAGCTATTTGGTTAGAATCGAATGCTGTTGACTTATGTTCAATGGCAGCTACACGGCCGGTTGGGTCGCAGGCTAAAAAAACATAGTCAAAACCTTCTTTATCATGCTCTTTCAGGTAAGCGGATATGGACAGGTTAAAATCTGCGGCATAGGCTTCAAGGCTTTCGCGGTTAAAGTTGTACCCTATTATCTGGCTGCGTGTAACCTTACCGGTACGGAAGAGTTTTTTAATAAACCCGCGGGCATCCATAATCCCCTCAAGGTTACGTTGCTTTATCATGGGCGAGTTTACAAACGTATATAAAATGTTTTGTGGGTTTGCCAGCTCTTTGTAGTGTTCAAATATGTATCGGTAAGCACCGGCCGGGGATTTGCCATGCGACAGGCCAACCATAAATTTGCGCCCTTTTTCGAGGGTGCGGTTGGCAGATTTTATAAAATCTTTTCCTACGGCTTTGTCAAACTCTTCCGTGGTCAGAAAATATTTGGTGTTTGGTACTTCGGGGGTAAGTGTTCCGTAATGGTTTTGCGCATCAACCGATGCCATTAATTCTTCTCCTGGGCTCAAGGTTTCTCTGATTAAAAATGCCTGTGCGATATTGCATTTAAGTTATACGCAGCCCGTGGGGAGATTGTTAAGCTGTTGGTTTGTTTTTTTTAATTCACTTCGTCTAAAGTAGGGATTAATTTCAAATTTCATATCCTAATCTTAATCATAATTTCATGTTGAAACATGCGTTTGGTTAATTTTATAGCAGGGCAATCGGGTCTAAATTTTTCCGGGCATATCGGGTGGTNNTTTAACCATTTAAATGAGGCCAAAATTTTCCAGACCCGATTGCCCTGAATTTTATAGCCTCGGGTTGGCTTACATCCAACTGTATTTTTATCTTCCGTTAACAAAACAAATTACTATGGCAATTGTGCATAAAGAGTATTTAAAAAGCAATGTATTGGCTGCACTGGGTATGGGTTTAACATTGCCCGCGCTGGAAGCTTGTGGAAGTAATAGTAAAAAGGAGGAGGTGCCATCTGTTTGACAATACAAGCCGGGCGAGGTTAAAACCGGGGGTGTTAAAATGATTGAAATACCCGGAGGTTATAAAGTGTGGACTAAAAAAGTTGGGGCCGGAAAAATTAAGATGCTTACGCTGCATGGCGGGCCCGGTTGCACCTATGAGTATTTTGAATGTTTTGAGGATTTTTTGCCACAGGAGGGCGTGGAGTTTATTTATTACGACCAGCTGGGTTTTGAGTTTTCCGTCTACAGTTTACAGTTGAATACAAATACCGGGATTAATCAGAGATAACATCTTGAAAAAGTTGTCATCTTTTGGCTGGATTCAGTCCGGGGCTTTAGGTTGAATATAAATTTCCTGATTGACGACCATATTTGTATTTGCCTTTCAACTTTAAAGTGAAAACAGCGGACTGTAAACTGAAAATAATTTTACATTCGCATATATGTCTTTCACAATTATTTTACTGATTATCTTATTGGGGCTGGTGCTTATTTTTCTGGAGATGTTTGTTATTCCGGGAACTGCGCTGTTTGGCATTTTGGGTGGCATTGCTTTAATAGCAGGCGTGGCGCTGATATATGGCATCTATGGAACGAAGTGGGGAAGCATCAGCGCTATGGTAACGGGTATTGCGCTGGTTGTTGCAGTTTATGCAGGGTTTAAAGTGATCCAATCTAACCGGATAGCTATGAAGGCGGAGATAAAGAGCAAAGTGAATGTTTTGGATAAGCACGAATTTGTATTAGGGCAGAAAGGAAAAACAGTTTCTGACCTTCGCCCCAATGGAAAAGCTATTTTTGGTGACGATAAAACAGATGTTTATTCAGAAGGGGAACATGTTATGCGTGGGTCGGAAGTGGAGATAATTAAGATTACCAGTAGTAAAATTTATGTAAAACAATCTAAAACCTAACTATGTACGGACCCGAACTTTTACTTGCCGGCATCATCATATTCGCCATACTTATTTTGTTTTGGTTGTTGCCCATACCGCTGTGGCTATCGGCTAAGTTTGCGAATGTGCATATCAGTTTGGTGCAGTTGCTGTTTATGCGTTTCAGAAGGGTGCCGCCATCGGTAATTGTAAATGCCATGGTAACAGCTACCAAGGCAGGTATACCTATACAGCGCGATTTGCTGGAGGCCCACTACCTGGCCGGTGGTAACATAAGCAAAGTGGTGCGTGCGCTGATTAGCGCAGATAAAGCCAATATCGAACTGGATTTTAAAGCCGCTACCGCTATTGACCTGGCCGGCCGCGATGTGTTTGAGGCGGTTCAGCTTTCGGTTAATCCTAAGGTAATTGAATGCCCTGCAGTAACTGCGGTGGCAAAAGATGGTATTCAGTTAATTACCAAGGCCCGGGTAACGGTGCGTGCCAATATTAAGCAATTAGTTGGCGGTGCCGGAGAAGAAACAGTTTTAGCGCGTGTGGGCGAGGGTATTGTTACCTCTATCGGCTCTGCTGCATCGCATAAATCGGTGATGGAAAATCCTGATTCGATTTCGAAAGTAGTGTTGGCTAAGGGGTTGGATTCAGGAACAGCATTTGAGATTTTATCTATTGATATCGCCGATATTGACATTGGCAAAAACATTGGCGCCAGCTTACAAATGGACCAGGCTAATGCTGATAAAAACATTGCACAGGCTAAAGCCGAAGAACGCCGCGCCATGGCTATTGCCTTAGAACAGGAAATGAAAGCCAAAGCACAAGAGGCCCGCGCCAAAGTTATTGAGGCCGAGGCTTTGATTCCAATTGCTATTGCCGAAGCTTTCAAAAGCGGACAGCTTGGAGTAATGGATTACTACCGTATGCAGAACATACAGGCTGATACTACTATGCGTGAGGGGATTGCGAAGAACCCGGGGACTACAGATAAGAAATAGGGGGTGGTGTCAATCGAAGCGATGTTGCGGGGTGCTTAGCTGTTAGTCTGCCGTGGCGGACGGCTGTTGGGCCCACTTACAAAGCAGTTATATTTTGTTATAACTGCTTGTCAGCAAGGGTTTTGAAGCCAGATAAATTTAGTATTAACTTAATGCTGCGGCTTGGTAGTTATGTTTTCCCGGATGTGGCCTTTTATTTCCTGCGCCCTGGATGATTTGGGGTCTATGGCAAGGGCCTTATCAATATATTTTTGGGCGGAAGTGTAATCTTCTGTTTTGGCATAAGCAACTGCCAGGCTGCAATACCCGCTTACAAAAAGCGAGTCACGGTCAATCGAACGTTGATAATTAGCTATAGCCCCTTTTGTATCTCCCCGGCTTTCTTCAATTACACCGATGCAGTAGGGTGGAATAGGGCTTTTGGGGTCAAGTTGGTCGGCTTTCCGGTAGCAATCTTCGGCGTTCTGTAAATCGCCGGTAGCACCGTAGCCATTGCCGAGGCTTATATAAGCCATGGCGAGTCTGGGGTTTATTTCGATGGCTTTTTTTGCCCAGGTAATCTGATCGTTATATTGGTGCAGGTGCCCATATAGCCCTGATAAGGTATTGGCGCTCTGGTAATTGTTGGCATCCAGGTCCATTATATCCAGGTGCAGTTTAATGGCGCCATAGGTATTGCCTGATTCCATATCTACTTCGGCACGTTTGGTAAGTTCCTGAACCTTCACGGTATCTTGCGCAAAAGAACTGCAATGCCACAGCAGAAACACCGCAATCGTTAAAATCAGTTTAATATCTAAAATGCTTTTCACCGGACAAAGATAACGGCAGCGGCCGCATTTTGTTTTTTGGGCTAAGTTCAATATGCACAGCCATTTGTGAACTTAATTGAAAATGAACGGTTTAGTATGGTGCCTGATTGTTTCGGTGCATAGCAGTTGGTTTAGCTTATTCAATAGACCTCTTTCACAATTCGCTTTTTTTGAATCCTCACCCCAGAGCGGCCCTCTTCTATATAACTTGATTTTGGAGTTCTGATTTTCAATGCATTACGTAGCGGATAATTTGAAGGATTGCCAGGTACGACCCCGGATGGGGTCGAATCTCGTGTGCGAGGCATGATTAATAGCTATAGGGTGAAAGTCCCGAATGCACTTAGTAGTAGGAAGCGTTAGCTGAACAGCAAGGGTGTCCA
>PMXD01000346.1 GCA_003165895.1 Bacteroidota bacterium
TATTCGACTCCTCTGGAGTCGCACCCGGTTGCAAATGTTGAGTTTATTGCTCAATATAATTCTGCTCGGTAATTTTACGGTCGAGGTTGGTAGTGCCGCCGCCGTTATCTTTGGCTTTTTTCCAGTAATCGAGGGCCTGATCCTTTTGACCCAGTTTGAATAATATATCGCCGTAATGTTCAAGGATGGTGCCGCTTTTTTCGCCGCCTGCTTTCAGGGCTTTTTCCTGCCACTCTTTGGCACCGGTAAAGTCGTTTAGCTGGAATAATATCCAGGCATAGGTATCAAGGAAAGAGTTGTTATCGGGCTCCAGCTTATTTGAGTAGGCGCTCATTTCTTTGGCTTTCTCCAGATTAACTTTACGCTCGCTTAAATAGTAGCTGTAGTTGTTTAATACATAAGCGTTTTCCGGGTCGAGCTTTAGGGCCTTTTCATAGGAGCTGTCGCTGGCATCGCTTTTATTCATGTCGTGGTAAGCATCGCCCATATCGGCTAAAAACTGGGCGCGCAGCTTGTCCTTATCCGCACTCATTTTTTCGCCTTTCGAAAGACTTTTAATGGCCTTTTCATACTCTTTCATCTGTAATTCAGCGCCACCTTTAAAAAGGTAAGCCAGCGGCTCATTCGGAAATACTTCAATGGCATCGCTGCATGTTTTTTCAAGGTTTGTCCAATCTCTTTTACCGTTATAAATCAGCATTACCTGCTGCCAAACCTGAAAAATATCCTGTTTTAAAGCCAGCGATTTAAGGTACGATTCAAGGGCTTTATCATTCTGGTTATCGAGATAATAAAGATCGCCTTTAATGGCCCATGCTTTAGGCTGGTCGGGCTGGGTTTTGGTTAATATTTCGGCGAGGTCGAAGGCATCCTGTTTGTGGTCTTTTTTTACGTCCCAGAATTGCAGGTATGGATAAAGGATTTTGATTTTTGTATCAATATCCACTTTCGGGTTTTCGAAAATTTTCTTCAGGTCGTCCATGCTTTCCTGGGCGTTGCCACTTTGCAGGCCCAGTTCAGAAAGTGCCAACAGGGCGCGGGCATTGTCCGGTTCAACAGCTAATACCTTTTTGTACAAATCTGCTGCTTTGTCTTTTATTTTATTGGCACGGTAAAGGTCAGCTTCCATCAACAGATACTCGGTTTCGCCGGGGAATGCATCTACAAGCTTTTGTACTTCGTTAACCGCATCGTTAAACCGGTTAAGGCGCAGGTACAGGTTCTTTTTGGTTTCAACCACATCTTCATCAATCCCAAAGTTTTTCTGAAACTGGTCGTACACTTTTAAAGCACTTTCAAACTGATTGGTTTTGGTATACAGAAAAGCCAGGTTGAGGTAATAATCAGGATTGCCGGGAAATTTATCTACCAGCGCTTTAAATGTTTCGGTAGACTCTTTCACTTTGCCTTCGCTCATAAAAACACTGGCCAGGGCTTCGAGGTACCATTTGTTGGTATTATCCAGGCTTACAGCTGCCATGGCTTCGCTTTCGGCCTGTTGGGGCTTTTTGAGCGTCATATAAATCTGGGTTAGCTGAAAGTGGGCATCGGCATTGTCAGGGTCGATAGCTATTACGTCACCGTAGTTTTTGAGGGCGCCATCCCAATCTTCAATCACCTTGTCTTTTTCGGCATCGAAGAACAGGCGCATTACTTTGGCCTGGTCAGCCTTGCTAAGCTGAGCCGTGGCCGGGCCCTTTTTCTTATCAGGCTTTGCACCGGCGGTTGCTTTTTGGCCGGTTTTGCACGAGGCCAATATTATCAAACTAAAAAAAAGTATATTCTTAATGCTGTGCATGGACAAATTTTGAACGCCGGTTTTGCAATATGCAACACCCTGACGAAACGGTAACAGAACCTATTATTGTATAAGCGCATTATAATCGCCCACACTCAAATCCTCTAATCTACCCTCAAGTTTAACATTATTCCCTATCATGGAGTTTCCGATTAACTTATTTTTTAAATTGGATTTGCTTTGAATGATGCTGTTTTTAACCACCGAACTTTCAATAACCGTGCCTTTTCCTACAGATACATAGGGGCCTATAACAGAGTTTTTAAGCACTACATCATCGTCAATAAAACAAGGCTGAATTACTATCGAGTTCTCCATCACCGCTTTAGCACTAATTAACGGTTCATTTTTAATAAACTCCAAAACGCGCTGGTTAGTATAAACGGTAGCGTCTTTATTTCCACAGTCCAGCCATTCAATAACTTCGCCTTTGTAAAATTTGGTGCCCTGATTTTTCATACGCTCCATGGCATCAGTTAGCCAGAATTCGCCTTTTTGCTTAATGTCGTTATCCAGCAGGTATTGCATTTCTTTACGCAGGTAAACGCCGTCTTTGAAATAATAAATGCCAATAATGGCGAGGTCAGAGATAAAATCTTTAGGCTTTTCTATAAAGTCCGTAATTATGTTATCGGCACCCATTTTTACCACACCAAATGCCGAAGGATCGGCTACTTTTTGAACCCAGATAACCCCATCCAGCTTAGTATCTATCTTAAACTCGCTTTTAAACAGGGTATCAGCAAAAGCTACTATCAGGTTGCCTTCTAAAAAATCTTCGGCGCATAAAATGGCATGGGCGGTGCCCAGCGGAACATCCTGGTATTTAATATGGCCTTTACTGCCAACGCTTTTAGCAACATCCAGCAGCATTTGGGGAATTACATCGCCAAAATCTTTACGGATGATGAAAACAATGTCATCAACTTTTTGGTCGGTTGATTGGATAAGGCCCTCCACCAGCCTTCGCACAATGGGTTTACCTGCAACGGGCAACATAGGCTTAGGAACAGTTAAAGTGTGTGGCCGTAAACGGCTTCCCCAGCCAGCCATTGGTATTATTATTCTCATTGTTATTGTTTAAAATCCGGTTTTTGCCACTAAGGCACTAAGAACACTAAGGAATACAAATTTTAATCGTGTTAATCAATTGCACCGCAAACCCTCTGACTCCCGAAACGGGAGAACCGCCACCCAATAATACAAATACATCCGTCTTCATTACTCCCACACAAAAGGTCAGGCAGCCTTTGCCTCAACCCCCTGTCTGTCGACATCCCCCTTCTCCATTTTCAGAGCAAAATAGAGAAGGGGGAACCACACTCTGATATTTTGCCCGTGTTATAATTCCTTGCTCCCAATACTGATATTTAATGTTTGCCGGTTGAGCCGAAGCCTCCGTGGCCGCGGCTGGTATCGTTTAATTCGTTTACTGAAATCCATTCGGCGCGTTCGTGTTGGGCTATTATCATTTGGGCAATACGGTCGCCGTTTTTTATGCTGAAATCTTCGTTTGAGAGGTTGATGAGGGCCACTTTTATTTCGCCCCGGTAATCGCTGTCGATAGTAGCGGGAGAATTAGGCAGGCTGATGCCGTGTTTAAATGCCAGGCCGCTACGGGGGCGAAGCTGGGCTTCGTAACCTAAGGGTAACTCAATAAACAGGCCGGTGGGGACCAGTTTGCGTTCAAGGGGTTTTAAAACCACTTCACTTTCTATAAAAGCACGGATATCCATGCCTGCCGAACCGGCGGTTTCGTATGCCGGCAAAGGGTTGTTTGATTTATTAATGATGCGTATTTCCATAAAGCCGGACAAACCTAATTGAATTTATAGATTTTGGAAAAGGATTTATGAGGTTGTAAATTCCGTTACATCCCATGAATTTCAAATAATTTCAGCATTTGGCGTAATTTTGTATTAAATTTAGAATATGCAAGTGGTAATTCCAGATAACGTTATTCAAGCAGCAAACCTTTCTGAAAGGAATTTCAGGATTGAGTTGGCTTGCTGGATGTACCAAAAAGAATTTTTCTCGCTGGAGCAAGGAGCCAGTTTTTCCAGTCTATCGCAACTGGAGTTTATGAAAGAACTAGGCGAACGGAAAATTGAATGGAATTACACTGTTGAAGACTTACATGAAGACATTAAAAATCTTGAATCACTCAGGAATAATAAATGATCATTGTAAGCGATACCTCACCTCTTATCCATCTTTCTGCCTGTAATCATTTGCATCTGTTACAAACACTTTATGGTCAAATTGTTATTCCGGCTTCGGTAGATGAGGAAATCAGATTAAAGTGTAAAGATGAACGTATTAGACAGCAGATTATTGAAGCCAGCTGGATAAGCTCAAAGAGTGCTACTGATAGAAAACTGGTAAATGAACTAGATGATAAATTGGGCGGGGCAGAGGCAGAAGCGATTGTTCTGGCCATTGAGTTAGACGCAGAATTGATTTTGATTGATGAAAGAAAAGGGCGTACAACAGCAAAGCAATTCCATTTGAAAACGGGCGGCGTTTTATCGGTACTTGTTGAATCAAAAAGACAGCATTTAATTAAAGCCGTAATTCCGCTAATTGAGCAAATGGTTCAGCTAACCGGTTTCAGAGTATCGGAAGCGCTACTAACTGAAATTAGAAAAATAGCCGGAGAGTAGCAAACGTTCGCCGACTCAACTTAAATTATAATCGCAAAGCGGTTTACTTTTAACCATCGCTCTATATGAATCTCCTTATGCCCCAAACACAGAAACTTTCAGAACTCATCAGTGATATTGATACTACCATTAAAAACAGGTTTGGAGGCAAAACTTTTTGGATAAAAGCGGAGATAACGGATGTAAAGAAACAGCCGGATAAGCGGTGGTGTTTTTTGAAGTTTATAGAAAAAGACGGCAATACGATTACTACCGAAATGAAGGGTGTGTTTTGGGCCAACAGCTATAATTACATTGAGGAGTTTGAGGAGGAAACGCAGCAAAAATTTGTGAGCGGACTGGAGATTACCTGTAATGTGCGGGTGAGGTTTCACAAGCGCTTTGGGATGGACCTGGAGGTTTTGGAAATTGATTTTGCATATGCCATTGGCAAACTGG
Source organism: Bacteroidota bacterium (assembly GCA_003165895.1). Taxonomy (GTDB): domain Bacteria; phylum Bacteroidota; class Bacteroidia; order Chitinophagales; family LD1; genus Bog-950. The sequence continues at coordinate 4,900 of PMXD01000346.1, forward strand.
AGCGCGAACGCAAACAAACGCTGGAGCGGTTGGTAAATGAGAATCCGCTTATCAGGTTGCTGGATGGTTATTACTCTACACCCAACAACAGGGCAGCTTTGCCCATGGTGTTTCAAAATATTGCCTTAATAACGGCGCCTAACTCAGATGGGCAGCGGGATTTTACGAATGTGATTGAGCAAAATAAATATGGTTATGCTTTTGCCGTAACACCTTTTTTAACGCAGGTTCAGGGCGATAATGCGCCTCAGCTTATTATGGAGCAACTGAGGTTGGTTGAAGCAAGTAAAACAGATTTTGATGTGGTGGTGATTGTGCGGGGTGGTGGCAGCGACATTGATTTTAAATCGTTTAATGATTATGAGTTGGCGCGACAGATAGCGCTGTGTGAAAAACCCATACTTACCGGCATAGGGCACGACCGCAATACCAGCATTGTTGACCTGATGGCCCGGCAGCTTAAAACGCCTACCGAAGTGGCCGCCTTTATACTGGATAACAATTATGGTTTTGAAAATAATTTGCTGCGCATTAAGGCGCGGATATTGCAATTGGCAGAAGATACGATTGATAATGCCAAAGATGAACTGAAACATTACAAACAACGGGTGAAAAATTTAAACCCAACTACCATACTAAAAAAGGGATTTGCCATTGTGTATGCCGATGATAAAATTGTTGTCGACCCAAAAAGCATAACCACAGGCACAGAAATTAAAATGCATTTGCAACAGGAAATAATTATCAGCACCGTAACCAAAAAAGCGAAAAATGAAAAAGAATATGACCTATAACGAAGCCTTTAATGCGCTTGAAATACTGGTTGAGGAAATTGAGACTGACGAAATACAGCTGGATACCCTGGCCGAAAAAGTAAAGCAGGCGAATGAGCTGATAAAGTTTTGTGAAACGAAGCTGAGGAAAATTGATGGGGATATTAAGAAAGTAACTGAAGGTAATAAATAAGGCCGGCCCGCCCGGAATCAATGATTTTTAAATATATTTTAGGGCCTGATACTTGTTCATTAAAAATTGAATGATATTTTAGCATTAAAATATAAAAAACATGAAAAAACTGAGACTTATTCTGCCCGTTTTACTGCTTACAATGTTTGGCTGCCACAAAGACACCAATACAAATAATACCCAGACCCAGGTTACCAACCATACGCCTAATGGCGGTGCGGCTGTTACAATTCCCTCGGGCGCGGCGGGTGCTTTTTATGCTATTAACACTATCAACTACAATAACAATGGTTCCGGTTACGATACAACGGATATTGGCCTGGGATATGCATGGTTTGGCAACTATACCACTACCCAAAATGCAGGCTCAGTTTATGTGACGGGTGACAGCCTTTATACTAACAACCCGAATTTGGGGGGCCTTGTAACCTTTCCCTGGTACGAAACAGACATTACAAACCAGTTTACTTTTAGCGGCAATTCGGTAACATGGAATGTGCAGGGAAACAGCGCCAATAGCATACCTGCGATTAATTATACTGATAATACAGCTTTTCCTGTAGTGACCGGGTTAACGTTGCCTTATCCTGTAAGTATCGCTTCGTCAGTAACGGTACATTTTACTGTTACAGGTGCTTATGATGCTATTTTTTATGCCATATCTGGTGCCGGTGGCCAGCAAACCAGTTTTACCGGAACTAACGGTGCTACTTCGGCCACTTTTACTTCGGCACAGCTTAGCGCGGTAACAAGTTCGGGTAGCGAACTGAGTATTACTATTATGCCGGTTAAACTAACGCCTTATACCGTTTCGGGTAAGACTTATTATTTTGTAAAGCAAGGGGCTTATTCGGTTACTACAATTGTGCAATAGAGATTTGTGGATTTAGATTATTGGAAGGGCTGGCGCTGGTTTTAGTGCCGGCCCTTTTTTTATGTGTTATGATTTGTTACAGTGTCGCCATAAATTACATGTGAAAGGGAGGTTTAAAATTCATCTTAAACGGATTACTTTTACAATAAAGCTGAACTGATGAAAACACTTGCGGTTACCGTGATTAATAAGAAGCAGGAGCTCCTGTTTACGCATCTTGCTGATGAATTAGGAGTGGAAATAACTGTGGCAAATTTTAAGCCACTTAATACTAAAGACGTAGCACTGGGTATTGGAAGAAAATTTACGGATGAAGAACTTACTGAGTATTTAGAAAGAAAATCAGGTGGTAAAGCGAAAGACGCGGCTAAGGTGAAAAAGGACTTAAAAAATCGGCTTGCTAAAAAACTGATGGCAAAATGAGACTGCGTTTAATGCCTGAGGCCGAAGAAATTCTTTTGGAAATTGGTATTTGGGTGGAAGCACAAAACACACCAGGCAGTGGCAATAAATTTGTTGACGCATTCATTGATAAGATTGCTTCGTATGCCATGCCTAATGTCAAATATCCCGCTTGTAAAAACAAAGTTCTGGCCTCATTCCGTCTTTCTTGTATAGCAATAAATGATTGGGTAATTGCTTTTAAGCAAACGAAAGATGAATTTGTGGTCCATTATATTGTTTTCGGGCCGGGGTTAAAATGAGGGGAAAATAATGTAGGGGCAACCTTTACGGTTGCCTTGGGCTATATCGGCAAAATTAGCGCACATACGCAAAGGGCACCCGCGAGGGGTGCCCCTACATCATTTCATTTTTTATAGCTAAATTTGCTATCATGAATATGAGTGATATAATAACCATTCAGCCGGATATTCAGTTCGGAACGCCGGTTTTTACGGGTACCAGAGTGCCGGTGGTAAGCTTGTTTTTACACCTGGAGAAGGGAATAAGCGTTGATGAATTTGTTCTTGATTTTCCATCTGTAACAAAGGAGCAGTGTTTTGCTGCTATTGAGTTAGCCTAATGAAGTATCTGGTAATTTTTAATAAAGATGAGAACGGAACTATCTGGGTTGAAGTACCTGATTTGCCAGGCTGCTTCTCTAGTGGCGATACTATTGATGAAGCTAAGAAAAATGTGGTAGAAGCTATTGAGCTTCATATTGAAGGATTGCGGGAAGAAGGTCGGCCGATACCTGCACCAGAAACACAGGCGGACTTTGTGATGGTGGCTTAATAAAAGCTCGGACGTTATTTTATCCTAAATGCTTTTCATAAAGCTCTTTTTTATGGCTTTCCGCAAGGTTTCCCTTTTTTGACTCTTCCTTTATTCCCTCCCATTCGAGTTTTAATAAATCCTGTGTCTTTTTCATTAAACGTTTAATTTCCAGGTCTCGGTCTAAATCCTTATCAGGTGTCAAGCTTGACAATCTGCCAATTATCTTTATTATTTCGGCATCGTACTCATCACCCCTGTTTAGTTGCAAGACTATAAAGTGTTTTAGCTGCTGTATGTCTTCTATCAGATTTAACCGAGCTTCTGTTTCAGTTTTGTCTGGCGATGTTAAGTGCAATCGAATAACTTTAGAGCAGAAAGTGGAAATACTTACTCTTAAAGCATCCATCCAATTCATTCGTGACTTGGTGACTATAGTTATAAAATCAGATTTGTTAGCATTTCTGATATTTAATGCGAGAGAGACAACGCTTACCACAAAAGTAACGCAGATTCCAACTAAAGAAATAAGTGGCGTATAATCCTCATCCATATTTGGTTTCATTATAGAGTACTATTCTTCAACTATTTTTTTCGTTATTTCAGCAAGCGATTTATTTCTTAAATCTTCATCATTGATTTTTGAGTTAAGATAATTTGCAAAGTGTAAATGATGCGTGGTAACAAGCTTATTATGAAAAACTGTCAATGATTTTACCGTTTCAGTATACATTCTTAGATATATAACGCCAATAAAATTTGCCATAAAAGTAGCTAACGAACCAACTATCCCAATTACTGCTCTTTGATCATCATCTTTACCACAGTGCGCTATTGCGTAAAGTGTGTAGGCAACAAAACCAAATCCAATTATAATGATGACAATTCCCGCCCTAAATATCCAGGAGCTTTGTTGCAAGGTCAGGTCATAATACTTTTTAACCTCAAACTGATGGTACTTGAAAAGTTTAATTGCTTTAGTTTCCCATGAAGTATTACTTATATTTAACAAGTCCAAATCATTCTCATACTCTTCTTTCTGACTTAATTCAACCTTCAGGTTAACGGAGGCAAGGTGATAAGAAAGAAAAGAAATTAAACCGAATAGCCCCACAGCGACCATACCTATTAATAGTCGTTTATTTGCCATTGGTGTGGTAGAGTCAAGATATAAATAAACTCCATACGCAACAAGGATGCCCACACATGCAGCTCCAACAGCCAATGTGAGCCTCTTCCATATTACTGGATCTGTCCAATTGCTATGCTTAAGGTCAAGCAATTGTTTTTCTAATTTCCCTATTTTATACACTCGGTATTTCTTTTCTTCTTTTTCCTTTTCTACTTCTTCCTCGGTTTTTGCCATTTCTCTTTAATTAGGTTCAAGTAAATATNNAATATAAATTATTTTTTTACTTATTTGCTTATTGTTTGACAAAAGAGCCATTTGATGCGAATACCGTTAATAAAGCAATTGTCAATCCCTGATTTTATTCTTATCTAACAGTATTCATCACCAACTTCCTTCCATCCAACACCCAAACCACCCCAAAATACACCAGCATTAAAACGGTGCTTAAAACCCAGAAGTGCCCAAAGTTCAATTAGCCGGTCCTCAATCTCTGTAACTTTGAGCAAAAGCTAAAATCACTATCTTCGTAAAGCAACTGCTTATGCCAAAAATAGCTTTTTATAAGTATCTGACATTCTTTATTGTTTCGTTTGATACACTTAGAGAGCCACCGCATTTGCATATTGCAAAAGAGAGGGGGAAAAGAACTTATTCGGCAAAAATCTGGCTTAAAACGCTGGAGTTTTCAGATAAAGGTTCTTTAACCAAGGAAGAATGGAACCTGGTAAAAAAACTTGTAACTAAACATCAAAAAGAACTTTTAGAGTTATTCGATAAGGCAAAGAAAGGGCAGAAGTTTGAAACCTTAAAATTGGATTTATAAACCACAATAGCATGGAAGGAATACACAACATAAAACCAGTTATCACCAAACTCTCATTTACAACCACCGGTAAAATCACTGTTTTTTTAAAGGACGGCAGGCAAATTGCTGCGCCGCTGAGATATTTTCCGGGAATTAAAAAATTATCAGTTGCTGACCGGAAGCGGTATAGAATTGTAAACGACCAGATAATTATGTTTTCGGAAGCTAACGAAGTTTATCATTTGCAGGATTTTCTCGGCAAAGAACAGGAATATCGCTATGCTGGCTAAGCAACCGGTTTAATTCCTTGTATTAATTTCTTCCCATCCAACACCCAAACCACCCCTAAAAATACCAGCATCAAAACACTGCTTAAAATCCAGAAGTGGCCAAACTGGTTTAGCAGATTTGTTTGTATCCAATCGCCAAGCAGCCACAGCGCGAAGCCGAGGAAGATGTAGCCGAGGTCTTTTTTTACAAAGTAGTTTACCGGGAAATATTTTTGACCCATGATATAAGAAGCTATGGCCATGCTGCCGTAGCAGGCCAGGGTAGCCCAGGCAGAGGCCATATAGCCATATTTGGGGATGAACAGTATATTAAGCACAATGGTAAGCGCTGCGCCTCCTAACGATACCACCGCGCCCAGCAAGGTGTTGTCGGTAAGTTTGTACCAGATAGAGAGGTTTACATAAATACCAAAGCAAAGATTGGCCGCCAGTAAAATAGGCACCACCGGTAAGCCCACGCGGTATTTTACACCAATGAAATACTGGAACCAGTTCATGTATAACATCACCAGCAGGAACACGAATACACAGAAGATGATAAAGTAATTGGTTACGTCGGCATATAGTTTTTTGGAGTCGTCTTTATCGGCGTGGGCGAAGAAGAAAGGCTCGGCAGCGAAGCGAAAGGCTTGTATGAAGAGGGACATAAGCAGGGACAACTTATAACATGCACCGTAGATACCCAGTTGGGCCAGGTTATGCAGGTTATCGTAAGGCAACATGTATTTGAGCATCATCCGGTCGAGCATTTCGTTGATGATACCTGCAAAGCCGATAACGACCATGGGCAGCGAATAGCGCAGCATCTTTTTGAAAAGCTCGCGGTCAAAACCATAGAAGATACTTTTTAATTGAGGGGTTAGCAGCAGCATTTTAACCCCACTGGCTACCAGGTTGGCTATAAACACATAGCCTACACCAAGTGTTGGACTGTAAAGTCTGGCTAAAAACGAACCGGGGTTGTGGAGGTACGCATGGCGGCAAAAGATGAGGAAGAAAATATTGACCGACATGTTGACGGCAATTTCGATAATCTTAATAGTAGCAAAGCGTTTGGCCCTGTTTTCGGCGCGCAGTTTTACAAATGGGATGGCGGAAATAGAATCCAACGCCAGCATCCAGGCAAACCAGTGGATGTATTCCAGGTGGTTACTGTATTTTAAAACGCCGGCCAGGGGCGTGCCAATGACGTACATTAAAACGAGAAAAGTGAGCGAGGAGGGCACTATAAAATTAAGTACGGTGGAGTAGACCTTTTCCGGGTCGCTGGCTTTTTGCTGAAAACGGAAGAAAGCGGTGTCCATACCAAACAGCAGCAGCACGGCAAAGAAACCACTGTAGGCATATAATTCGGAGTTAACTCCGAATTGATCGAGCGCGAATACACGAGTGTATAAATAGGTTAGCGAATAGTTGAGGAACCTGCCGGCAATACTGGGTATACCGTAGATAAGCGTTTGAGAGGCGAGTTTTTTAATGGGATTCAAGGTTCACAAACCTAAGGGAAATTTTTGGGGTGTTGGAGAGTGTGGTTGGTTAAGTGTTCACGTTTGAGGGTGAAGTGTCTGATTTGGGGAATATAAATACATTTCGCACGGAGGGGAATACAGAGGGAACAGCCGAGGAATACAAT